>NZ_JBXWZQ010000021.1:0-19188 GCF_059432795.1 Nitrococcus sp.
CGCGCGGATGAGAAAATCAAACTCTGGAGCCTGGGACAACAGGTGGACTACCCCGTGATCGGCGCGAATCAGGCCGTGGCCTCCGATCGCGGTATTTCGACGGCGCAGAGCGCGCTCGCCTGGCTCCTCTCCAAGCCGGTGGTCACGGCGCCGATTATCGGGGCAAGCAAACTCAGGCATTTGGACGAGGCGGCCGCGGCGGTCGACATCAAGCTCGATGACGCGGAGATCGAGCGCCTGGAGGACTTCTACGTGCCGCACAGCGTGGTGGGATGCCGCTGAGGCCAACACCCTGTTAGCCGGTCGCGTTCTGCGGCGAGCGCCGCCTACAGCACCGCGGCTCACTCCGAGCGGGCAAGTTTGGCCAGCGCTCGCGGCCATCTCAGGCCGGCTCGTGTGATAACACGACCGCTGGCAGGCAACGAAAAAGCTCGGCTGCGGCAAACCAGGCGCCGTTCGCGGATTCCTCGGCCAACAGGCGCTCGCCGGTCAGCGCATTGCGGTAGTGACCGGCCGAGGGGGCCTCGATCCAGGTGTCGGCCCACACCGCGTCGGCCTGCGCAAGCCCGCCGCTCTCGGCCGCCAGGCGCGCGAACCAGCGGCCCGTGACGATCACCGCTACTTCCGATTCATACCGGCGTGCGAAAGCGCAGAGGTGCTCGGCCCGAGCGCCCTGCGTGGCGAGTGCCCGATAATCGCCGTCCTGAAACAGGGCGCGATGGCCGTGCCGCAACCACAGGATTTGGCGGGTAAGATAGAGCTTCAGGCGCCCGTCGGGGAGCTTCTCAAGCAACTCCGCCAGCCGTTCAGTGGTATCGGCCGCGTCGATCGTCAGGTTGCGTATCTCATTGAGCAGGCGCTCGCGGTGGTGATAATCCACCGGCCGGCGGTTGTCCGGATCCACCAGGCTGAAATCCCAGAGCTCATTGGCTTGATAGATATCCGGCACGCCCGGGGAAGTCAGCTTGAGCAGCGTCTGCGCGAGACTGTTGAGCAGCCCGTAGTGGGAGAGCGGGCCGATGAAGGCGCGAAAATCGCTGAGAAAGGGGTTGTCCTGCAGCGAAGCGAGCGCCGCGCGGACGAACTTCACGAGCGCCTCTTCATACTCCGGATTAGGGTTCAGCCACGACGTCCGGTCCTTGGCCTCGCGCACGGCCTTGAGCAGGTAGGCTTCGATGCGCTCGCAAAAAGTGGCGAGCTCGGCGTCGCTGCTCAGATCGAGCGGCCAGGCACCGACCAGCGTCTGGTAGAACAGATACTGATCGTTGCGCGAGGGGGCCGGCGCGGCGTCCAGCAGGCGCACTTTGGTGCGGTTCATGCGCCGCCAGCGCGCGAGGCGGCCACGCCAGAGGCTGGGCAGCTCGCTGAGCACGTTGATACGTGCGCGCACATCCTCGCTGCGCTTGTTGTCGTGCGTGGACGTGGCGAGCAGGGCGTGGCGCCAACGCCGGGCCTGTTCATGGTTGAAATGGTGGAAGGCAGCGACCGACAGACCGAACCGGCGCGGATCACCTCCCACGTCATTAAGTGAAATCAGTCGGTTGTAGATATAAAATGAAGTATCTTCGAGCCCCTTCGCCATCACCGGCGCCGTATACTGTTGGAGTTTCAGAGTGAACTGCAACGCCTCCTCGCGCCGCGCTTCGGAGGCGGAATCGAGACCCTCGCCCAGCATGAGCCCGCGAATGAAATCGAAGACTCCGGTGCTGGTGGCGCGGCCGCGCCGCTTGGCCTGCGCAACCGCCCAGTCGACGTAACGCCGGTCCTCGCTGCTTACGCCATCCTCGCTGATATACGTTCGGTACACCGGGAAACACGCGACGATCTCGGCCAGCGCGTCACGCAGACCGTTCAAGGTGTAGTCGCGGGTGCGCCAGCTCGCCTGGGCGATGCGGTTGAGGCGATTGGTGAGCACGGTAAGCTCGCTCGAGAGATGGACCCGAATGATGAGCTTTTTGCAATCGTAGAGAAGCTCGTCGAATTCGATCCGCTTGCCGAGAAAGCGCTGGTAGATCCGCTCGAAGGCCGGTTCGGCCGGCGCGTATACGAACAGGCCATTCACGGCCTGGGCGAAATCGTACCCGGTGGTTCCGGCGACCGGCCAGTGCTCGGGCAGATGCTCGTAGCCGGCAAGGATCTTCTCCACCACCAGATACGGCGGCGGGCTGGGTTGCGTGAGGTCACCGGATGTTGGCGCGGCCGGCGCTCGGGCGCGCTGCGCGAGCAAGCGGCAATAGCCCAGGGGATCATAGAGTCCGTCGGGATGATCAACGCGCAGACCGTCGATCTGGCCGTTCGCGAGCCACTCGAAGACGCGCTCGTGCGCGGCCTCGAATACCTGCGGATTCTCCATGCGCAGGGCAGCCAGCTCATTGACATCGAAAAAGCGCCGGTAGTTGATCTCGTCGGCGGCCACCTGCCAATGGGCCAGCCGATACGCTTGCTGTTCGAGCAGGCGGTGCAGCGGCTCAAAGCTCTCTGGCTCGCCGCTTCGGCCGCAGAAAAACGCCACGTTGCCGGCCAGGAACTCGTAGACGGCCGGCGCCTGCCGGCAAAGCCGGGCAAGCCGGCGCTTGCAGATCTCCTTCTCGCGAAGCCGCTCCTCACGCATCGCTTCATCGCTCGCCTCGCGTGAGGGCAGGTGAGCGAAGGCGGTGATGATGCTTCGTAGCTCCATGATGGCGGTCTCGTCATCACCCAGGCGCGGCGGCAGGCGCTCGATCTGCAGTCCGAGCACATCCGGATAGGTTGCCGGGTCGATGGGAAAGCGATGCTCGTGGTAGTAGGCGCTGAGCTCACCCTGCTCAGGCAGGAGTTGCAGCCGCAGCTCACCGGCCTCGAGGACCGCACCATAAGGCGCGCCGAGCACCGGTAATAGCACCTTGCCACGCAGCTCCTCTCTGACCGGCCGCCAGTCGATCTCGAAGTACTCGGCATAGGGCGAGGCCTGGCCATTCTCCAGCACGTCGAGCCACCAGCGGTTGTCGCTGCCCATGACGCCCATGTGATTCGGGACGATATCGAGGATTTGTCCCATGCCATGCTCATGCAGGGCCGTGACGAAGGCCGCGAACTCCTCGTCACTGCCGATTTCCGGGTTGAGCGCCGAGTGATCGATGATGTCGTAGCCGTGGCTGCTGCCCGGCCGCGCTTTGAGATAAGGCGAGGCATAACAGTGGCTGATGCCGAGGTCGTGGAGATACCCGACCAGCCGGGTGGCTTGGGCAAATGTGAAGTCGCGGTTGAACTGCAAGCGGTAAGTCGCAATCGGTACGCGCGGCGCCGGTTCGTCTCCGGTCGTCGGCGCCGGCGCGCGCGTCGGCGCCGGGCGCGTCTCGCGCAGCGCCTCGCACAGACCGATGAAGCGGGCATCGGTTGACCAGTCCTCGAGCGCGACCGGCAGTCGACGCCGCCAGTTCGGATGGGCGTCGGTGGTCCCGGGCAGGTTGATTTGCTCCACGCAGCCGAAGACATCCTCTGGCTGAAACACGGTGAGACGAGCGGGAGTTCGCGCCATGAGGCAATGGACGGCGCGCATGAGCGCGTCGGTCATTTCCGGAATCTGCACCGGATCGCCTTCGAGCTCCGGGGGGAGCAGGCCTTCGCGCTGCAAGGCGAGCAAAAGGCGCGCCCGGTCCTGGGAACGGCCGACGATCTGTTGGTCGCGCAGCGTCTCGGACGGAAAAAGATTCAGGCGTTGGCGCAACGCAAGATCATGGCCGAGCCAAAAGCCGGCAAGTGTGGGCAGGTCGTGCGTGGTGATCGCCGCCAGGGCGTTTTCGGGATAGTGGCCGGGCGCTTTGAAATCACCGCTTTCGTCGCGCTCGAAATAAAGAATTCGGTAGGAGAGCACGCCGAGCGGACCCAAGGTCTCGCGCAGACTCTCCGGCAACGTGCCCAGATCTTCGCCGATGACGAGGCAGCAATTGCGCTGACTCTCGAGCGCGAGGATTCCAAGTAGATCGTCGACGGGGTAATGCACGTAGGCTCCCTCGGCCGGCGTCGCCCCCGGCGGCACCCAGAACAGCCGCATGAGCGCCATCACGTGATCGATGCGCAGTGCCCCGGCATGGCGCATGTTCTGCCGGAGCATGGCGCTGAAGGGAGCATAGGCCTGTTCACGCAGCCGTTCGGGCACCATGGGGGGCAAGCCCCAGTTCTGGCCTTCCAGGTTGAAATCGTCGGGGGGTGCGCCGATGCTCGCCCCGGCGGCATATAAACTCTGCTCGGACCATACGTCGGCGCCGGCCCGGTCGACGCTCACGGCGAGATCCTGATACAGGCCCACGGCCAGCCCGAGGTCACGAGCGCGCCGGCTGGCTGCCTCCAGCTGCCCGTCCGCCTGCCACTGAAGATATTGGAAGAACTCCACTCGCTCGCGCTGGCGCTGGGCGAATTCGTCGACCGCGGTGGCGCACGGATCCCGGTAGGCCGGCGGCCAGACGGGCCAACCCCAAACCGCGGGATCGCGCTGCTGGAAGTGCGCTTGCAGCGCCTCGTAGCGGGCGAGCCGTTCCAGCGCCTCGCCGCCGCTGGCTTGAAAGTCGCGAAACGCTTGGCCGCGTTCGCTGGCGGGCGTCAGATGCCGCCGGCGGAAATCGGCATACAATCGTTCCAGAACGGCCAGCTTCACCGACCAGATCTCGCCATAGTCGAGCAGGGACGCGTTTTGCAGTGCCACCAGCCGGGCCTGGTAGTCGGGGCCCGTGATGAGCTCGCGGGCGGCGCTGCATTGGTCGAACTCTGGGATGGCCTCGATGTCCAGGTAGAGCACGTTGAGAAAGAGCCGGCTCGAGGGGCTGTACGGGCTGGCATGAGGCGGATTGTTGGGGAAGAGGCTGTGCAGGGGATTGAGCCCGACGAGGTCGGCTCCCGAGGCGTGGCACAGCTCGACCAAGCGTTGCAGATCGGTGAAATCGCCGATTCCGGCGTTACGGTGCGAGCGCACCGCATAGAGCTGTACCGCCGGTCCCCACAGGCGGCGGTCTTCGGCATCCAACGCGGGCGGGTGGTAACACACCGGCGGTGCGACGATGAGCGGCATCTCGGTTTCGCCCGGCCCGCCGTGACGGGTGAGATACAAGCGGTGATAGCCGGGCTGGAGCGCGAGATCGGGAGAGAAAATGTAGCGGCGGCAGGTTTTGCCGCCGACTTCGCGCTCGGCGATGACTTCCAGGGCCTCGGTGTGCAGCTCGCCCTGGTGCTCCGTGCCGTCCTCGGTCTGCAACCGCCAGTGCAGGGCCTCCCCGCCTGCCTCGAGTGCAAGGGAGACCGGAACCCGCAGCGCGTGCTCTCCGAGGCGGTGAACCCATACCGGCGGCAGCGGTGCCCGCCAAGGGCGGTCCTCCCGCTCGGCGAGCGATGCCTGCAGCTGCGCCTCGTCGGCAACCGCCACGCCCATGGCGGCGAGCAACGCTCGCTTGGTCTCTGGGCTAACCCGATGTTGCTCGCCCCAGACGTCGGTGTAATCGGGGGCAATGCCGCAGAGCACCGCGAGCCGATCGAGTGCCTCTGGATCGTGCATGTGGCGCTCCTATGCGCTGCGCGGCCCGAGAAACCAGGCGACGGACCACGGCGGAAGTTCGCCGCGACCCAGCCACTCGCCAAAAGCCGTCTCACTTGCGTACAGCAGCTCACCGGCCGGCGTATCCGGAAGCGTAACGGGCTGCTTGCCCAGGTTGGCGAGCAGCCCGAGCGAGGCCTCGTCCGCGAGCCGCCATTCCACGCGCAGCGCGTGCTCGGCTAGCCGTTCGGCGCGGCTGCTGAGCGGGGGCAGGCGGGGTGCGATGACATTGCGGCGCAGCGTGAGTAGCTCGCGGTGCAAGGCTAGCACGTCGGCGTGCTGGGCTTGTGTGAGCTCGGACCAGTCGAGGACCGCCAGCGCAAACGTGGCAGCCTCGCTCGGGTCGGGGATGCGTGCGCGCGCCTCGGGTGCGTTGAATTCGGGGAAACGCTCGAACTCCCGGCGCCGCCCCTCGCGAACCGCCTCACTGAGCTCCGGGCCGAAATCGCAGAAGAACGGGAAGGGCGAGGTGCAGTCCCATTCCTCGCCCATAAACAACAACGGCGGCGAGGGCGCCAGGAGCAGCAGGGCGTGTGCCGCGCGCACGGCGGGGGGGCTCGCAAGCTGCGTGATGCGTTCGCCGAGCGCCCGATTGCCGATCTGATCGTGATTCTGCAGGAAATTGACGAATGCCGTGGCGGGCAGGCCGATGCTTGGCTCGCCGCGTGGCTCGCCGCCACGATAGGCCGAATGCTCGCCTTGAAAGGCGAAGCCCTCGCTCAGGCAGCGTGCGAGGTGGCCCGCCGGGTCCGACGCATAGTCGGCATAGTAGCCTTGCGATTCCCCGGTGAGCAGCCCATGCAGCGCGTGGTGGCAATCATCGTTCCACTGCGCCGTATACCAGAGCGGGCGCTTTGCCTCGCGTGTCAGATAGCGTGCGATATTGTCGTCGTTTTCGAGCACCAGATGCCGCGGGCGCGCGCGCCCCGGTCCGGCATGCACGGCTTCGGCGAGTTCGACCAGCAGATCGGGCTGGCTTTCATCGCAAATGGCGTGCACGGCGTCGAGGCGCAGGCCGTCGAGGTTGAATTCCTCGAGCCAATAGAGCGCGTTGGCGATGAAAAAACGCCGCACCTCCCGGCAACCCTCACCGTCGAAGTTGAGCGCCGCGCCCCAGGGCGTCGTATGACGCCGGCTGAAGAACGAAGGCGCATACGCGTGCAGATAATTGCCTTCGGGCCCGAAATGGTTGTAGACGACATCGAGCAGCACCATGAGCCCACGGTGATGAGCCGCCTCGATGAGCCGCTTGAGCTGTTCCGGATGGCCGTATCGGCTATCGGGGGCAAAGGGCAGCACGCCGTCGTAACCCCAGTTGCGCGCGCCCGGGAAATCCGCTACCGGCATGAGCTCGAGCGCGGTGACGCCGAGGGTTGCCAAATGGTCGAGCCGCTCGCGCACGCCGTCGAAGGTGCCGCTGGGGCTGAACGTACCCACGTGCAGCTCATAGATCACTGCCTCCTGCCATGGACGCCCCTGCCAATCGGCGTCGGTCCAGACGAAGACCGCCGGGTCGATCACTTCGCTCGGGCCGTGCACATCCTCGGGATTGAACCGTGAGGCCGGGTCGGGGACACGCAGCCCGTCCGGCATGACGAAGCGGTAACGGCTGCCGGGGCTGGCCTCGGCGCTGGTGAGCTCGAACCACCCCCGCGCACGCGGCTCCATCTCGAGAAGCCGCTCCTCGCCCGGGCTCTCCAGCGCCAGGGTGAGCCGCTCGAGGGCGGGGGCCCAGAGGCGGAACCGTACCCGGCCATCGGCCTGCGGTTCCGCCCCGAAAGGCATGGAGTAGTGGCGTTTCATGTTCCTTCTCCGGGATTACGGACCGTCAAGAGCGCCAGCGCACGGGCCTCGAGCGGGTAGGTCGAGCCTGGCGTGTGATGAGGGCCCGCACGATCGCTCGCTGCCTGGGCGGTATCGATCACCCGCTCCCATGGCAGTGGCCATTCCGCCTGCGGTAAGACGAACGGAATCGGCTCGTAGTGAGCGTTGAGGAGCAATAGGAAATCATCGTCGGTTACACGGCGTCCCCTGGCGTCCTGCTCATCGAGCGCGCCCCCCGCCAGATAGACGCCGAGGCCGCGCGCGAAAGCGTGGTGCCATTCTTCCTCGTCCATTTCGCGGCCGTTCGGGTTGAACCAAATGATGTCGCGTTGTCCCACGAAAAACTTACGGCGCCGGAAAAGCGGGTGGGCCTTGCGCAGACGGATGAGGTCGGCCACGAACGCGAGCAACTCCTCGTCTTCCGGGCGCAGCGCCCAGCTTACCCAGGAGATTTCGTTGTCCTGACAGTAGGCGTTGTTGTTGCCGCCTTGACTGCGTCCCATCTCGTCGCCGGCCAGCAGCATGGGCACGCCCTGGGAGAGCAGTAGCGTCGCTAGGAAGTTGCGTTTCTGGCGGGCGCGCAAGGTTCTGATTGCCGCATCGTCGGTCGGCCCTTCGACACCGCAGTTCCAGGACAGGTTGTGATTCTCGCCGTCGCGATTGTGCTCGCGGTTCGCCTCGTTGTGTTTCTCGTTGTAGGAGACGAGGTCCTCGAGCGTGAAGCCATCGTGCGCGGTGAGAAAATTGATGCTGGCGTAAGGTCTGCGCCCGCTGCGCTCATAGAGGTCGCTCGAACCGGTGAGCCGGTAGGCGAGCTCGCCGATCAACCCCCCCTCACCCTTCCAATACGAGCGCACGGCGTCGCGGTATTTGCCGTTCCATTCGGTCCAGCCGACCGGGAAGTTGCCGACCTGATAGCCGCCTTCGCCCAGATCCCACGGTTCGGCGATCAGCTTGACCCGGGAGAGCACGGGATCCTGGTGGATGATATCGAAAAAGGCACCGAGGCGATCGACCTCGTGCAGCTCGCGCGCCAGAGCGGAGGCGAGATCGAATCGGAAGCCGTCGACGTGCATTTCCAGAACCCAGTAGCGCAGGCTGTCCATGATGAGCTGCAGCACTCGCGGGTGCATCATGTTCAGCGTGTTGCCGCAGCCCGTGTAGTCGGTGTAATAGCGGGGGTTTTCTGCCAGCCGATAATAGGCGGCGTTGTCGATACCGCGAAAGCACAGCGTGGGCCCGAGGTGATTGCCCTCGGCGGTGTGGTTGTAGACGACGTCGAGAATGACCTCGATGCCCGCCGAATGCAGGGTCTTGACTGCCGTTTTGAACTCGTTGACCCCGTCGCTGGCCGCGAAACGCATGTCGGGGGCGAAGTAACCGATCGAATTGTAGCCCCAGTAATTGCTAAGCCCTTGTTGGGCCAGGTAGCGGTCGTTGACGGCGGTGTGCACCGGCATGAGTTCCACCGTCGTTATACCGAGGCGCTGCAGGTGCTCGATCACCGGCTCGGTCGCAACGCCGGCGTAGGTGCCCCGCAGCCAAGGCGGGAGCTTGGGATGCAGGGCCGTGAGCCCTTTGACGTGCAGCTCGTAGATCACCGTGTCATGCCAGGGGATCGCCGGAGGGCGGTCGTCCCCCCACGTGAAGGCCGGGTCGATCACCTGGCATTTGGGCATGCCGTAAGCATTGTCCCGGCGGTCCAACGAGAGATCCTCACGGCTGCTCGCGACCCGGTAACCGAAGTGCGCATCGCTCCAACGCAGGGAGCCGGCTATCGATTTCGCATAGGGGTCGAGCAAGAGCTTGCTCGGGTTGAACCGGTGCCCGTGCTGCGGCTCGTAGGGACCATGCACCCGATAGCCATAGAGCAGTCCGGGTCGCGCCTCCGGCAAATAGCAGTGCCAGACCAGATTGGTCTGTTCGGTGAGCTCGACCCGAGCCACTTCGCGTCTTCCCCGTGAGTCGAACAAACATAATTCGACTCGTTCGGCATGCTCGGAGAACAGCGCGAAATTCACGCCCTCACCGTCCCAGGTCGCCCCGAGGGGATGGGGCTCACCCGGCCAGACGCTGCTGATCAGCTTATGAGTTGATGAGATCCGGTCCACGGCCCCGTCCGTCGTATGCCGCTCACTGCGGTTAGTGCTGCCCAAGTCGCTTTGCCAGTCGCTGCCTTCGTGCCTCATCCCGGCGCTTCGCCGTTGCGGTAGGCCCGGCGGTCGAGCTCGGAGAGCAGCCCGGCAAGGGGAATCGCGATCCAGTCGGGGCGATTGTCCAGCTCGTAGCGCAGCTCATAGAGCGCCTTCTCGAGAATGAACAAGCTCACCAGCGGTGCTGCCGAATCGAGCGTTTCGGGGTAGATGCCGGCGCCCTGACTCCCCTGGGCGTAGCCGGCGAGAAACGCCGCGCCCGCCCGGTTCTCCCAATCCCGCGCGAACGGTGCGAGCCGCTCCCGGTCGCTTGGGCGCTCGGCGGTGACGTGTGTTAGCGTGGAGTGGAGCGCGTAGCTGAAAGAGCGCAGCATGCCGGCGACGTCCTTCAGCGGCGAGTGTTTCTCACGGCGCTCGGCGAGCGGGCGCGCCGGTTCGCCCTCGAAGTCGATGATCACGAAATCGTTTTCAACAACGAGCACCTGACCGAGATGGTAGTCGCCGTGCAAGCGGGTCTTCAGACCCGGGAAGCTTGCCGGTGTGCCTCGCTCGATGCAAGCGAGCAGCCTCTGGCGCTCGGCAAGAAGCCGCTCGGCCGCGCGGCGTGTCGTCTCGGGGAGGTGTTGTGCTTCGCGCGCGAGACGCTCCAGAGTGGTCTCGGCCTGTTCGCGCACCTCGGCGCCCCAGCGGCTGAGGTCATCGGGGGTCACTGGCTGCGGGTCAAAGGCGGGGTCGCCAGTGGTCCGGACCAAAGCGCGATGCAGCTCGCCGGTGCGCAGACCCAGTGTGTGCAGCAGGCCCACGTGCGCGGCATGCCAGTTTTCGAGCTCGGTTTCCACCTCCTCGGCGGGTTGCAGCTGCGCGTCCTCAAAAAACCGCTGCAGGTAGTCCACCACGTATGACCAGGCATCCCCCTGCGCGGCCACATACTTCTGCAGCAAAACGAGGGTTGTTGTGATGCCGTCGCGATCCTCGTACTCCAGCGCCCCGAGCAGCGGCACGACGTTGGCAAAAGGAGAGCGTTCCGTCAGGAAGCGACCCATCTCGAGTTCCGGATTGAGGCCCGGTTCCAGCCGTCGGTACGCTTTGAGAAAAAGCTCCTCGCCGAGAATCATGGCCGTATTGCTGCCCTCGCTCGGGGCGCGCGCGACGAGTGCGTCGGGATCGCGCTCGGCGAGCCGTTCCGAATAGGCCGCCGTCGCGGTGAACCGCAGGGCCCCTCCGTTCGCTTCATGGCGCTCGTTACGGGCCATCGCGCGGACAAGCGCGTGGCAGAAACGGCCGTCGCGCAACGCATCGTAGAGGAGGCCAACCCGCGCCTGACGCCTGATGTGGGCGAGCGCGTAGGGCAAGAGCTCGCGCAGGTGCTCATCCCGGGTCTCGCCCCAAGCCGTCGCGAGCGGCAGGAAATAGAGCTGCGAGGCGCGCTCCGCTAGGACCGCGCGGACCCAGACGAGCAGATACCCGTCGTCGCCTTCGTGCCAAGGTACCCGCTTGGCGATTTCGACGCGCTCGATGCGATCGCCCTTCGCCGCGAACCAACGCCGCACCGGCAGGAATGCGGGCAATGCCTCGGTCACAAGCCGCTCGCGCATGCGCTCGGCCATGCCCCGCCGTGGCGCGGCGACCTCGTCCGGGAAGAAGCTGTCCCAGCCCTCGAACATGACGAGCACGGGCAGCTCGCTCGGCGGCAGGCTCTCTTGATGCCAGGACGGCGCCTCGCCCTCGGCGCTGAGATGGAACCAGTAGAAACTATGCCCTCCCAGCGTGAGAAGATAGGGCAGCTCGCCGATCGGCGGAAACGCCGTGCGTCCCATCATTTCGATGGGAAACCGGCCCCGGAAGCGGGCGAGATCGAGCTCGACCGGTTGCGCCGAGCGCGCCAGATTCGCCACGCAGAGTATGATCGAGCCCTGGTACTCGCGCAGATAAGCGATGATTTTGCGATTGCCGGGCTTGATGAACTCCAGTCGCCCGCGTCCGAATGCTTTATGCGCCTTGCGCACGGCGATAAGGCGTTTGGTCCAGTTGAGCAGCGAGCTGGGATCGCGGCTCTGGGCTTCCACGTTGACCGCCTCATAGCCGTAAATGGGGTCCATAATCGGCGGCAGATAAAGCCGCTGCGGATCGGCCCGGGAGAAACCGGCGTTGCGGTCGGGCGTCCACTGCATGGGCGTGCGAACGGCGTTGCGGTCGCCGAGGAAAATATTGTCCCCCATGCCGATCTCATCGCCGTAATAAATGATCGGCGAGCCCGGCATCGACATGAGCAAGCTGTTCATCAGCTTGATCTTGTCTTTGTCGTTGTCCATGAGGGGGGCGAGGCGGCGCCGGATGCCGACATTCACCCGCATGCGCGGATCGCCCGCATAGGCCTGATACATGTAGTCGCGCTCCTCGTCGGTCACCATCTCGAGGGTGAGCTCGTCGTGGTTGCGCAGAAATATCGCCCACTGACAGCTATCGGGGATGCTAGGGGTCTGATCCATGATTTCCACGATGGGGTGGCGATCCTCCTGGGCGATGGCCATGTACATCCGCGGCATCAGTGGGAAATGGTAGGCCATATGGCACTCGTCGCCGTCGCCGAAGTAATCGCGCACGTCCTCTGGCCATTGGTTCGCCTCGGCCAGAAACATGCGGTTGCGGTAGTGACCGTCGACGACCGCGCGCATTTGCTTGACCACCTGGTGCGTTTCGGGAAGATTCTCGTTGGTCGAGCCCTCGCGCACGCACAGATAGGGAATGGCATCGAGGCGCATGCCGTCGACGCCCATATCCAGCCAGAAACGCATGACGCGGGTAACCGCCCTGACCACCTCGGGGTTGTTGTGGTTCAAATCCGGCTGGTGCGAGAAGAAGCGATGCCAGTAATACGCCTGCGCGTGTGGATCCCACGCCCAGTTCGAGCTCTCCGTGTCGGTGAAGATGATGCGGGTCTCGGGAAAGCGTTTATCGGTAGCGCTCCACAGATAGAAATCGCGCTTGGGCGAGTTGTGCGGCGCATGGCGCGCGGCCTGGAACCAGGGATGCTGATCGGAGGTGTGGTTGATCACGAGCTCGGTGATGATGCGGATCCCGCGCCGATGCGCTTCGCGTACGAAGTGGCGAAAATCGCGGCGGGTTCCGTAAGCGGCGTGAATATTGCGGTAATCGGCGATGTCATAGCCATCGTCGCGCATGGGCGAGGGGTAGAAGGGCAGCAGCCAGATGGTGGTGGCGCCGAGATCCTGTATGTAGTCGAGCTTTGTGGTCAGGCCGCGGAAGTCGCCGACGCCGTCGTTGCTGCAGTCGAAAAATGACTTGACGTGCAGGTGGTAGATAATCGCGTCCTTGTACCAGAGCGGGTCGTCCTCGACAGAGGCGTTGTTGTTGTTCCTGCGCTCGTTCATGCCTGCGCATTCTCCTTTCCGCCGGCTCGTTTTCACATGAAATAATCGAAGTCGCGTTCCGTGCGCACGTGCCGCCGCACGCGAAAGATATGGGCGGGCACGGTGCGTGGATCGAGCTCGACGTAATTGCGCGCGCCTTGCCAGAGATAGCGGGCATCGCTCAACAGGTCGTGAACCTGAAAAGGTTGATCGGGGAGAAGCTGCAGCGTCTCGAGCGGAAGATCCACCCAGCCGGCCTGTAGATGGTGCGGATCGAGATTGACCACCGCAAGAATTAGGTTGTCCTGCGCGGCGCTCTGTTTGCTGTAACAGATCAGGGCCTCGTTGTCGGTGGGATGAAAACGCAGGCTCCAGTCGTGCTGCAAGGCCGGATTCTCGCGGCGGATCCGGTTCACCCGAGCGATTAACCCCGCGAGGCTGTCCGGGCGTTGCAGATCCCAGGCCCGGACCTCGTATTTCTCCGAGTTCAGGTATTCCTCGCTGCCGGGCTCGCGCGGCGTGGCTTCGCAGAGCTCGAAGGCGGGTCCGTAGATACCGTAGCTTGCGCCGAGGGTCGCGGCGAGCACCAGCCGGGCCATGAACGCCGGCCGTCCGCCAAGCTGCAGATACTCGTTGAGAATATCGGGTGTGTTCGGCCAGAGATTGGGCCGGAAGTACTCGCGCGAATCGCTCTGCGCGAGCTCGACGAAATAGTCCATGAGCTCGCGTTTGCCATTGCGCCAGGTGAAATAGGTATAGGACTGGCTGAAGCCGAGCTTGGCGAGGCGATGCATTACCTTGGGCCGGGTGAAGGCCTCCGCGAGAAAAATCGTCTCGGGGTGTCGCGCTTTGACGCGCGTGATCAGCCACTCCCAGAACGGGAAGGGCTTGGTGTGTGGATTGTCGACCCGGAAGATCCGCACCCCCTGTTCGATCCAGAACAGGAATACGTCCTCGAGCTCGTCCCAAAGCCCTTGCCAGTCCTCGGTCTCGAAGTTGAACGGATAGATGTCCTGGTATTTCTTGGGTGGATTCTCCGCATACTGCACGGTGCCGTCCGGTCGCCACCTGAACCATTGCGGCGCTTCCTTGACGTAGGGGTGGTCCGGGGAGCACTGGAAAGCGATGTCGAGCGCGACATCGAGCCCTCGTTCGCGGGCGCAATCCACCAGATAGCGAAAATCCTCCAACGTGCCGAGCTGCGGATGGACGGCCTTGTGGCCGCCGGCCTCGGAGCCGATCGCCCATGGACTGCCGGGATCTGCTGCATCGGCGATCAAGGCGTTGTTGCGGCCCTTGCGCGCCGTCAGGCCGATCGGATGAATGGGCGGCAGGTAAAGCACGTCAAAGCCCATGGCGGCGATGTCGGGCAGGCGTTCCGCGCAACTTCGCAGACTGCCGTGCTGCCCCGCCTCGTGCACGCAGGAGCGTGGAAATAGCTCATACCAAGTGCTGTAGCGGGCGCGCATCAGGTCCACGACCACGCCGAGCTCGCGCTCGTAGTGGGTTGCCAGTGTGCGATCCGCTGTTCTTGCCATGAGCCCGGAGAGCGCCGGGTCGAAGGCCCGCGAGCGGCGCGTGAATGGATCGCCTTCGCCGCGCAGCGCTTTCGCATGGGTGTGCAACTGTGCAGCGTCTGCATCCTGCGCACGTGCCGCCGCGCCTTCCACGAGCTCAGCACCGATCTCCAGTGCCGTGGCGATGTCCTGCGCATTCACGCGCTTTTCAAGCTCCGCGCACCATGTGGCGAAATGGTCCACCCACGCGTTGACGGTGTAGCCGTAACGGCCGAGTTCGCTTACGCGGAACTCGCCTCGCCAGCGGTCGTTGCCCTGCGGCTGCATCGCGACCTCGTGCCAGCTCCCGGCGCCCGCCTTGCGGTAACGCAGCACGCAGGCGAGGTGGTCGTGTCCGTCAACGAAGGCGTCCGCTTCCACGACGACCGTCTCACCGAGCGTGCGCTTGATCGGAAAACGCCCTGCATCCACCTCGGGTGTGACGCCTTCAATCACAACGCGCCGGCGGCCGTCGCTTTGCGCTGATGTGGCCATTTGCGCAACCCCCCTTGTTCGCAAAACGCAAGGCGCCCGAGATAAGCGCTCAATTGTGCATCGGTTTCAGATAAAGCACGCCGAGCGGCGGGAGCGTCAACGACAACGAGTGGTAACGTCCGTGCTGGGGGATGGGCGCGGATTCGAGACCGCCGAAATTGCCCCGCCCCGTGCCGCCGTAGAATTCCGCGTCACTGTTGAGGATCTCCCGCCAGGAACCGCCGAACGGCACGCCCAGTCGATAGTTGCTTCGCTCCACCGGGGTGAAGTTGCAGACCACCAGCACGAGTTCTCCGGAGTCGCGACCGTGGCGCAGGAAGCTGATGACACTTTTCTCCCAGTCGTGGGCGTCTATCCATTCGAACCCGCCCGCGGCAAAGTCGATCTGATAAAGCGCCGGCTCTTGGCGATAGCAACGGTTCAGATCGTGCAGCCAGCGCTGCGTTCCCTGTGAGAGCGGCTGCTCGAGCAAGTGCCAGTCGAGACTCGTATCGTGATTCCATTCCCGCCGTTGACCGAGCTCGCCGCCCATGAACAGCAGCTTCTTGCCGGGATGGGCCCACATGTAGCCATAGAGCAGGCGCAGGCCGGCGAACTTCTGCCATTCGTCCCCGGGCATCTTGCCGAGCAGGGAGCCTTTGCCGTGCACAACCTCGTCATGGGAGAGCGGGAGGATGAAATTTTCGTTGAACGCATACCACAGGCTGAAGGTCAGCTGGTCGTGGTGGTGCTTGCGATAGATGGGGTCCTGCGCGAAGTAGTTCAGGGTGTCGTGCATCCAGCCCATGTTCCACTTCATGCCAAAGCCCAGGCCACCGAGGTAAACGGGGCGCGAGACCATGGGCCAAGCCGTGGATTCCTCGGCAATGATCTGCACGTCGGGGTAGTCCCGATAGGCGGCTTCGCTGAGGCTGCGCAGCATGGCGATGGCATCGAGATTCTCGTTGCCGCCGTGCTCGTTTGGAATCCACTCGCCCTGCTTGCGTCCGTAGTCGAGATAGAGCATGGATGCGACCGCATCCACGCGCAGGCCATCGAGATGGTAGCGGTCCAGCCAGTGCAGGGCGCTGCTCACGAGAAACGAGCGCACCTCGTGGCGGCCGTAGTTGAAGATATAGCTGTTCCACTCGGGATGGAAGCCCTTTTTCGGATCGGCATGCTCATAGAGATAAGTGCCGTCGAAATAGGCTAACCCATGGCCATCGCCCGGGAAGTGAGAGGGTACCCAGTCGAGAATGACGCCGATGCCGTTCCGATGCAGGTGGTCGACGAAGTACATGAAGTCTTCGGGAGTACCGTAGCGGGCTGTCGGCGCGAAATAGCCGACCACCTGGTAGCCCCACGACCCATAGAACGGGTGTTCCATGACGGGTAGGATTTCGACGTGCGTAAAGCCCGTCTCCCGGACATGATCGGCGAGCGCATGCGCGAGCTCACGATAGTTGAGCGGCTCGTCAGGCGTTTCGGGCGAACGGCGCCACGAGCCGAGGTGTACCTCGTAGATGGAGATCGGCGCATCAAGCGCATTGGCGCGCTGCCGCTCCTCCATCCACTGCGCATCCTCCCATGTATAGCGTGGCTGCCAGATGCGCGAGGACGTGCCGGGCGGAACCTCCGAATAGCAAGCGAACGGGTCGCCCTTATCCGCGCGATACCTGTGCCAACCGGACTCGACGTGATACTTGTACAACGCGCCGTGACCGACGCCGGCGATGAAGCCTTCCCAGATGCCGGATTGATCGTCCCGCGGGGCGAGCGTATGGGCCGCGGGTTGCCAGGCGTTGAACTCGCCGATGACCGATACCTGCTCGGCATTGGGTGCCCAGACGGCGAAATAGGTTCCCGCCACGTCTTGTGAGGTCAGCGGGTGGGCACCCAGCTTCTCGTAGAGTCGAAAATGAGCGCCCTGCTTGAACAGATAGACGTCGTGCTCGGTCAGTAAGCTGACGTCATGGCGAACTTGCGTACTGGCGTTCGAGACGAGTGAACTCATAGTGAAAACGTTTAACCCCACTTTAATCGGTGTCAAGACAAGGGGCTGCGTCGTTGTGAATTGGTTCGAAAATCCGCCCGCTGCTCCGTGAGCGCTGCGGCGGCGGCGTAAATGGCTCCCGCTACCGCAGTGACGCGTTCAAGGCGATGTCGACGCGATCCGCGGAACGGGCTTGAACAAAACAGGCGGGTTTGCGCGATGCGGTTCGCCACTCGTTGTTCTGCTTACTCCGTAGCCTCGCATAAATTCGTCTTCTTCGCGTGAATTTTCAGACCCTCACCCGGGCCTCGCTTGACGCGGCCTTGGCGTCCAAGCAGCGGAGCGCTCCATGAGGCCAGCGGCAAATGACCCCGTTCGCAGCGAATACGCGCGGCTGTCACCTCATTATGACCATCGCTGGTCGTTCTATGTTTCATACAGCGTCGAAGAAACGTTGCGTCGCGTGCCGATCCCGCCCCGCTCGCGGATTCTCGACATCGGCTGCGGCACGGGGGCGCTGTTACACGCGCTGCGTCGGCGTTATCCGCAGGCGGCGCTCACCGGAATCGATGTCTCCGCCGAGATGCTCGCGCTCGCCGCCGCGAAGCTCGGCGACGGCGCTCGGCTGTGCGTGGCCGGCGCGGAAACGTTGCCGTTGACCGACGAGGCCTTCGATGTGGTGATCTCCACGAGCGCACTGCACTACTTTCGCGATCCCGCTCGCGCTCTGGCGGAGATGAGGCGGGTGGTCCGGCCACGGGGGTACGTCGGCATCACCGACTGGTGCGCGGATTTTTGGACCTGTCGGTTATTGGATCGTTGGCTCCGGCGTTTCAACGCGGCGCATCATCGCACTTACACAATGGCACAGTGCGTGCGGATGCTGCAGGCGGCCGGGCTCCCGCCGTTTCTGCAACAACGTTATAAGATCAGTTGGTTATGGGGGCTGATGAGCGTGGTCGCGGCGAAGCCGCCGTTGTGATGGGGCGCCGGCCCGTATCTGTGAATCGACAAGCCGCGATTTGTCGGTACGCGGTGGCGATGGCACGCGGTTGGCTGACGCCGGCTTCCTTGGCGAGTAACGGGCTGTACAGCGAGGCAATGGGTTTTTATGGTTCGGCCGCTCGAGGCCCCCTTCCCGCGGCCACTCGTCGCGCTTGGCGCGATGCCGGTTCAGGGGGACCTCCGAGGGCGGCACACCTCTCCGGACCGGCTAGATACCGATATCCTCGTCCGCTTCCTTATCGCGATGCCGCTGTACGGATGAGGTTCCGCCACACTGCGGCTCGCGCGTGAAGGTTCGGGTGACGTCGATGAAACCCAGGCTTTGAATGGTTCGCCGGCCCAATAAAACCGGGTAGTTCATATCGTCGCGATCTTCGAGGCTGAATTGCTCTTCGTAGATCGTATCCGCGATGCAGAGTTTCATCAGGACGACCGGTCGGCGGTCTTGGCCACCGGCGCCATGGACCACCAGGTGACGGTAAACGGGCTTTTCAAAGGCTTTCGACACCTTCTCGCCGTTGGCCTCATCCGTGATCTCGATCGTGAAGCGCACCCAGTTTTCATCGTTTTTCTCGAATTCCTCAACATCCTCCGCATGCATGGAGGAGGTGAGGGCGCCGGTGTCGGCCTTTGCCTTTACTTTCGTGTCCCAGGGTTCAATGGTCGCCATTTCCACCCAGCCGAAAACGGCTCGGTCGTGAGCGTGCGCCAATGCAATGCCGAAAAATCCGACAAGAAACGCGGCGATAGCGGTGATTTTTACTGGCATGAGATCCGTCGTGCTCTCCGTACAGTGAAGAAATGAACCAACGCCCGATCGATCGCCCGCCTACCACGCCGGCGAGAGCGGAACCCGGACCGCTAATTGTCCGGATGCCGGCCTCGCCGTGGGTGGCGTCAATCGAAGCCTTGATTTCGTGGAAGGGACCTGAATTCTACTTGGCCGCCTTATTCTGCGTCGGGGACGCAAATTTATCCAAGGCCTGAGTGAATGGCTCGACTTCGCCGCTGGCCTTCACCGCCGCGCTCCCCTGCAACAGGTCGCGCGTGGTCACGGCTTTTCCGTAGACTTCCTCGTTCGCGTCCTGATTGATCTGCAGTCGAGTGCCTTTTATCTCGGCACCGGCAAACAGGCCCTGCGAGTTTTGTCGATAGGCAACGATGGCCGCCGGTTTGGTGCTGATGTCCGCCTGTGCGCCAACGGTTCCGGCGGTCACGCCGACATCGGCGCCGAACTTGAAGTTTCCTT
>NZ_JBXWZQ010000022.1:0-13783 GCF_059432795.1 Nitrococcus sp.
CAGGAAGCCGAGGAGAAGCGGCAAGAGGAGTTGCGGCTGGAGGGCCTTTAGGCCCTTTCATCGGAGTACAGGCCCCCTCCGGGGGCCTTCACCAAACCACCCGCTCTGCGGGTGGTACCTGATTTGAAATTTATTGCAGAGACAGTGGCGTATGTTGTTGCATTTGTGATCGATCTGATCCGTTTTTTAACGATTTCGACAACCCCTTTCTCGGTACCGACTGATCCGCCGGCCAATCAAGTTTCACGGGCCCGCGCAGCGCTCTAAACCCCCCAAGTAACTCGGACCATGGCACTGGAAAGGGCTGAATTCAAGGAACTGTCACGCAATAAGCGTCGGCAGGTGCGACGTCGCGGAGAGCAGGGTGTACACCGATTGCTGCTCGGTGCGGCAGGTCTCGCAGCGCCCTAGTCTTTGGCTCGTAGGAAAGAAGTCATCGCGGCAGCAGAATTGCTCCATGAAACGCCGCCAGTACGATCTCGGCGCCCAAACCCAGCAGCAGGACCGACATGGCGGCGGCAAGCAGGCCCATCCCGGCACAAGGGCCAAGCACGGCAACCGGTGCGGGGGCATCGTCGAAGTACATCGGACCGAGCACGCGCAGATAGTAGACGAGAGAGACCAGGGTATTGATGACGGCCACCACCGCGAGCCACGTATAGCCGGCATCAATGGTCGCCAGAAACAGCATGAGCTTACCGACGAAGCCTGCCATCGGCGGAATGCCGGTCAGCGAAAGGAGGCTCGCCACAAGGGCGGCGGCGGACCATGGGCGCTGTCCGGCGAGCCCGCGGTAGTGCTCGATGTCGGTGCGCCCACGCAGCTGCGTGACGAAAGCGAAGGCGGCGATGTTGGCGAGGGCATAGCCTGCGAGAAAGAACAGCAATGCCGGCAGAGCCTTTTCGCTGAGCCCGAGGACGGTTACTGCCATCAGGGCGTAGCCGGATTGCGATACCGAGGACCAGCCGAGCAGCCGGCGCACGTCGTTCTGCCACAGTGCGCCGAGATTGCCCAGCGTCATGGTGGCCGCCGCGAGCGTCGCCAACAGAGCGCGCCAGGGCACGGCTTCGGCGGGGAAGAGCTCGAGCAGCCGCGCCAGTGCGATTGCGGCGCCGATCTTGGGCACCACGGTCAGAAAGGCCGCGGCGGGAGGGGGCGAACCTTCGGCGACATCGGGCATCCACGCGTGCGCCGGCGCGGCGGCGAGTTTGAACGCGAGGCCGACCACGACGACGGCCAGCGCGAGCAAGGTGATTCCTTGCGGGGCAGAGGAGGCAAGCCCGCCTGCCAAAGCCACATAGTTGGTGGAGCCATGCAGGCCGAAGAGCAGCGTCACGCCGATCATCAGCAACGTATTGGTGAGGGCGCCGATCAGGAAATACTTCATCCCGGCCTCGACCGATAATGCCCAGTCGCGGTGATAGGCGGCCAGGGTATAACCGGTCACGGACGAGAGCAGCACGCCCACGACCAATTGCAAGGTGTCCGCGGCCCCCGCGAGCAGCATGGCGCCGAGGGCGGAGAGCAGGATCATGGCGTAGTATTCGCCGTGGCGGCGGTCACGAGAAAGCCACTCCGGGGTGAGCACCACGGCGAGCGCCGTGGCGAGAAGGATCAGGATCCGGCCCCAGATACTCGCCCCATCCAGCGCCCACACGCCGGAAAAAGTGAGCCTCGCGGGTCCGGCAAGCTGACCGGTGCACAGCGCAATGGCCGCGAGCAGACCGAGAAACGCCAAGGGCGCGCCGAGCCATTGCCAGCGATCGGGAACGAACGAGGCCGTCAGAAGTGCAATCACCGCGGTCAACACAACGGCAATTTCCGGCAGAACATCACTTAACGGCATGGTCTGAAACGCTCATCCTTGGAGTTTTGCCACTTGGACTCGATGATCTTTGGGGCAATTCAGGACGGGCCTCCGACCAGGGCGGCTGTGGTGCTGTCAATCAGCGTCAGGAGCCAAGTGGGATAAATGCCGATGACCACCACCAGCAGCAGCAACAGCAACAGCAGCATTACGCCGGTTTCAGTGGCGTGCAGGTCCGGAAAATCCGCCCACCGCTTCGGTAGCTCGCCGAAAAAGAGCTGCTGGAGCATCAGCAAAAACAGCGCCGCCGTTATCAGGAGGCCGAGCAGCGCGAGCGCCGCCAGCCACGGATAAACGGCGAAAGTACCGGCAAATATCTGGAACTCCGCAACGAAACCCGCCAGTCCCGGCAGACCGAGGCTGGCGAACGACGCCAGAACGGTGAATGTGGTCAGCTTGGGGGCGGTCTGCGCGAGACCGCCGAAGGCCGTGAGGTCATATTCCTCTGCCCGCTGCCAAAAGGCGCCGGCGACCAGGAAGAGCGCGCCGGTGATCAAACCGTGCGCGACCATCTCGACCGTCGCGCCGGTGAGCGCCAGCCGGCGGGCCGCCGCCTCGCCGCCGAGCAGCGCGCCGGCGGCGGCGATGCCGAGCACGGCATAGCCCATGTGGTTGATCGAGGTATAGGCGATACGTCGTTTGAGATTGCACTGACCCAGAGCCACCAGCGCCCCCCAAAGAATCGAGATGACAGCGACCACGGCAATGATCCACGCATAGCGCGCAAATGTCTCCGTCATCATCGAGTAAGGAATGCGGATGAGCCCGTAGGTGCCGATTTTCAGCAGGACGCCGGCGAGTATGGCTGAAGCGGGTCCGGGGGCGTCGACGTGGGCTGGCGGCAGCCAGGTATGCAGCGGGAACAGTGGCGTTTTCACGGCAAAGCCCGTTACGAAGGCGAACAGCACGAGACCCGCGCGCAGGTCCGTCCCCGCCAGGGGCTGGCGGGCAATGAGCTCGCGCATGTCAAACGTCAGCGGGTCGGTGCTGAGGTAAAGGCCGAGGATCGCCAGCAGGATGGCGAGCGAGCCGGCCAGCGTATAGACGAAAAACTTCAACGCCGCACGGCGCGCCTCGCCGTGGCCCCAACGACCGATGAGGAAGTACATGCCGACCAGGCTGAGATCGAAGAAGACATAGAACAAAAGCAGGTCGAGCACGAGAAAGACACCGAGCGAGGCGCCTTGCAGGAACAGAAAGCAGCCGTAGTATTGCCGCGCGCGCCCCTTGGTGTCCGCCGGCCAGAGGACCGCGGCAAGGAAAAGCAGCGCGCTCATGGCCGCAATGGCGAGCGCGATACCGTCCACCCCCACCCGCCATGCCACTCCCAGCGACGGGATCCAGGGGCGTTCGGCGAGCGCTTGGAAGGCCGGCGCGCCGGCATGGGTATCAAAGCCGATCCATACGGTGATCAGTAACACCAATGGCACAGCGGCAACGGCGCTCGCAAAACGCCGCGCTGTGCCCGCTTGCCAGCCGGGAATCAATGCCAGCGCCAACGCGCCGAGCAACGGCGATAATATGACCAGCGTCAGCATTTCAACTTCCTGCCAGCAGGATCACGGCGAGCACCGCCGCACCGATTGCGATTAAGGCGTAATAATGGTGTGACAATCCGGTTTGGAGCGCTCGCGCATCCTCCGCGCCGAGCCCGATCAGCCGCGCCGAGCCCTCGGGCAGACCATCGGCAAGCAACTCACCAAAGCGCGCACCGATCACGGCAAGGCGGCTTCCCAACGCCGCGACGCCACGGGGCATTGCATCGACTATTCGGTCATCCATCCGTGCGGCCCTTTGGGCCAAGAAGGACCGGGTTATCGCAGCGAGACCACTTGGTACTGCATCGATTACCCGATCATCCACGCACGCCATACCTTGGGCCAAGGATGAAATCGGCCGCGTTACCGTAGAATGGATAACGGCCGGCAGTCCCAGCCAATCAGCAATGGGCGCCACATGTGGTGCGTTACCCAGTGTGGGATGACGGCGCGCGAGTAATCGCCCCACATACAGTCCAATGCCCAGCGCTATCAAGGAAGTGGTCAGTTCCCAGGGCTTGGCTGTGGGCAGCTCGATTGCGAGCCGCTTTGCCACGGTGTCTTGTACAGCCGGTAGCCATAACAAAGCGAATAACAGGCTGGCTGCCGCCAGCACGGCAAGCCCGAGCGTTTCCAATTGGTGAGGCCGGTTCGGCGCAGTGCCTTTTTCGCCACCGAAGAAGCCGTAGGCCAGCAGTTGAAAGCGTGTGGCGTAGGCGGCGCTTAAACCGCCGGCGCCGATAACGGCCAGCGCCGCCCCCACGCTTGCCTGCCCAGCGGCGGTGGTGATGGCCCCCTTGGTCCAGCCAGCGCCGAGCGGGGGCAACCCGGCCAGCGCCAAGCTGCCGACGGCACTGAGGGTTGCCACCACGGGTAGCGCGCGGCCGTAGCCCATCCGCGCCAGCCTGAAGCCGCCCGCACGTTGACTGGCCACTCCGGCAGCGAGAAAAAGTAATGCCTTGAAAAAGGCATGTGCGGCGAGATGCAGAATAGCGATCGCGGGATAACCGGCCCCTACAGCGATGAACATCAACCCGAACTGCGCGGAGGTGGAGGCGGCGAGCAGTTTCTTGGAATGGCTCTGCAGCAGCGCCACCAATCCACCCGCGAGCGCCGTGGCGAGCCCGACAGCGATGGTCGCGGTGGCGAACCACGCGACCCGATCGAGCGCCGGTTGCAAGCGTGCGAGCAAGTACGCCCCGGCTGCGACCATGGTGGCAGCGTGAAGCAAGGCCGAGACCGAGGTCGGGCCGGCCATGGCGCGGAAGAGCCACGGTGCGAACGGTATCTGCGCGGATTTCGCCGCCGCCGAGAGCAGGATGCCGAACACGAACAAATGCAGCCCGATGCCGTGGAGCGAGGGCAGATTGGCGTACTCAAAGGAGCCGGTCCCCGCGAAGGCCGCCATTGCCGCCAGAAACAACCCCAGATCACCGAAGCGTGTCGTGATAAATGCGTACAGCCCGCTGCACGGGTTGGCGCGATCGCGCCAATGATGGCCGATCAATGCCCAGGAGCAGGCCCCGACCGCCTCCCAGCCGATCAAAAGGGTCAGCAGGTCGGCGGCGATGACCACCAGCTCCATGGCGCCGACAAAGACCAGCAGCAGTGCGATCAGTCGCGGCAGACCCGCGCACTGCTCATGGACGGCGCAATAGAGCAGCACCGGCCACGCCACGATCGGCACGAGCAGCGCCATCACGCTTGCCAGCGGCGTCAACCGCGCTTGCAACTGCAGCGGAGTATTCCAGGTCAGGGTGCTTTCCCAACCGCCCTGAACCGCCAATGCGGCCGGGAGCAGCGTAATCGCCAGACCGAGAGAGGCCGCGAACGCCAGGGTCGACCGCTGCCGTGCGCCCGCGGCGAGTAACACCACCGCGCTCAGTACGGGAAAAATGGCGAGCGTCCAGAGCATCAGCGTTTCATCGTGTCGAGGGCTTCGGTCACGTCGGCTTGGCGTTTGCGGTAGACAGCGGTGACCAGGGCGAAGCCGATCGCCATTTCCACGGCCATGACCGCCATGGCGACGATCGCCAGCAGCTGTCCCTTCGGCTCGCCACCCGCTGTCAGAGACCAAAAACCCACCGCCGCCAGCAGCACGCCGTTCAGCATCAGCTCGAGTCCCATCATCAGCATCACGAAAGACTGCTGTGACAACGCCCCGTATAAACCGATCCCGATCAGCGCGGCGGCAAGTAGCAGAACGGCGGTCAGGCTCATGTATGCTGCTCCGCGTGCTCGGCACCGGCATCGCTCGACGTGGCAGCGTCCGCTTCTTCGACGCTTCCGTCCTGAGGATCGGCGCCGTGATCCTGATGATGGTGTTCGCCGCCATTTTCGCTCGGCACGCGCCCGGCGGGGACACCGCCCGGTTCCAGGGGCGGCGGCACCGATCCTTCATCGGCGGCGCCGAAGCGCCCGCTGCGGCTAGAGAGGATCACCGAGCCCACCATGGTCGCCAGCAGCGTCACCCCGGCCGACTCGAAGATGAGCATGGACTTGCCCAGCAGTTCTTTGCCCAAGTCCACGATGACCGCTCGATCGGCGGCCACGGGATTGCGCGGGAAATCCGCGTAGAGCACGGCAATCGCCAGTCCGGCAAACGCCACGGCGCCGGCGATGATCGAAAACCTATGCTGGTGCACCATCCGCATCGGGTTCAGGCCCGCGGGGTTCATCATGAACATGACCATGAACAACGCCATGACCATCATCTCGACGCCCATCATGAACAGCGTGGCCACGCCGAGGTAGGGGGCGGCCAGCAACAACATGATCAGCGCCACGGCGATGAAGGAAAGCAGCAGCAGAAACGAGGCGCGCACCATCGAGTCGGTGCAAAACACCCGGTAACCGCTGACGACAGCGGTGACGCCAAAGACCCAGAAAGCCGCATCGACCACCGTCATCAGAGCACCTCCAGGCCGGCGATGACCAAGTCGACGAACGACAGCGGCAGCAGCACGGTCCAAAGCAGCGTCAGCATGTGTGACGGGGAAGGCCGCGCGAACAGATGGCTCGCCGCCACGAGCACCACCAGCACGACAAGCGTCTTGATCAGAAGCCAAACCGGACCGGGCAAGAGCGGTCCCAGGTAGCCGCCGAGGAAAATCGTGGCCGCCATCGCCGCGAAGGAGACCAGCATCGCCAGCCGCGCAAACTGCCACAGCGCTTGCGAGGCGCCGGAGATTTCGCTGGCGGTGCCGCCCGCGAGATCCGAAGAGTCGGCATAGTCGAACGGGCCGCGGAACGTGAGCGAGAGGCCGAGCAGCAGGAACAGCGGCAGACCGAGCGGCTGGCGCACCACGTTCCACAACGCGCGTTGCGATTCCACGACCGCCGAAACGGATAACGACTCGGCCGGCAGCGCCGCTGCGATCAGCACGAACATGCTCAGCAGCATGATCGGCAAACCGATGGCGACGTAGCGGTACCCGGCGATGAGCGCGAGCGGCGAATTCGCTGACCAGCCATGCAGAAAGACCACTACCACGGTCAGCGCCTCGAGTGCTCCCCAGAGCACGATGCCGGCTTCCAGATCGGCGACGACACGCCCTGGCATCAGTGGTACCAAGGCGATGCCCGCGCCGGCGAGGGCGAGATACAGCGCGGGTGCGAGCTTCCAGTTGAGCAAATCGGGGCGTTCGGTGAGGTTTTGCTGTTGGACGAGAAGCGATGCCGCGCGGCGCAGCGGACCGACCAGGGCATCTGCCATGGGCTGGTTTGCGAGGAGCGCGAAAGCCAGGCGATCCAGCACCGCGACCAGCCACGCGCCGGCAAGCAATAGTGCCAGCGTACTGAAGAGGTCAGTCAATTCCTTCACGTCCTTGTCTCCATTGTCTCCATTGCCTCCCTCAGGGGCTGTTCTCGTTGGCGGGGCTCAAGCGGGCGAGCGCTGCGGGATCGAAGCTCGCAAGCACCAACATGGCCTCGCCCCATTCGAGCCCCGGCAAGAGGTCCGTGAAGCGAAATTCCAGGTCCCGCGAGGGCCCCGCCCCGTTCACCGTGCCCCAGGGGCTCTCGATTCCATCACCCGGTTCGACGCACGCCCCGGCGGGGGCGCGCGTGGCAAGCCACACCGCCTGCTGCGCCTCGTCGAGCCATTGCATCAGTCGCGCACGGACATCGCCCCGGGTTTGCGTTACCGGCTCGAAACCGAGCTTACGGTAGGCCGGATGTCCCTCGCGCGTATCGAATCTGTGGCCGGCGGCCCGAGCAGGCGCGCCGCCGAGCGATCCCGCCGCTCGCTCGTCGAGCCGGCCGAGTCCGGGCGCAATGGCGGCGAATGCGCCGCAGCGTCTGAGCGAATTGTGCAGGACGCCGAGCGCAATCGGCCCGCCGCGCTCGACGGACCGGGCGGCCGCGCGCCAGCGCAACGTCTGCGGCAAAAGCCCCAGCAGCACCAGCAGACGGGCAGCGCAACGCAGATGGTGCGCGGCGCGGGCACGCTCGAGCTCGCCGATCGGCACTCGCGCGTGGCGCAGGCGCTGGAATGGATCTCCTAAGATGGCCGTCGGAGGGTGCGCGGGGCGGATGAGTTTCGCGCTCTGCAATACGTCACCCTGCAAAGTCAATTCGAGCACGAGGCCCGGCGGCAGCGGTGGCAGAAACGGCCCCACCTGCATCCGATAAGCGTCCAGGGCAAGCCCGTCACGCAAATCCTCCTCCGGGGGCATGGGCATCGGCCGGCCGTAGGGTGTGCCGCCCATCATGCCTTCTCCGCCCTGACCGTGCTCGCCGCGGCCACGCCATGGAGTCGGGGGCTCGTCGGGCAGCAGATGCGGTTCGGAAGGCTGTTCGCCCAGGAGCAATCGCCGATAGAGCGCGGCCAGCGCAGGCAGGGGGTCGTTTCCAGGCGGCACGGTTACCGCCCCGTCGAACTCGGGTGCCGGTTCGGTCCAGCACAGCGTCGCCCGCGGGTGCGGAAGCTGATCGTGCAGCCGATGCAGCGCCTCGCGGTCCGCGGCGGGAATCTCCCCGGCAACCAACAACACGCTGGCGTGGCGCGGGGTCGGCACCCAATCTATGCCGGGTGCGAGCGAGAGATCCTCGATCCGCTCACGGGCATTGCGGCCCACCGCCGCAAAAACCGGGACCCGGGCGCGGGCGGCGAGCCTGCGAAGCAAAGTCACTGCCAACGGAAGATACCTTCACGCCAGCCGTAGAGGATACCGATGGAGAGAATGGCGAGAAACATGCCCATTTCCATCAACGCCTTGACCCCTTCGGCCACGTAGACCACCGCCCAGGGATACATGAACATCATCTCCATCTCGAAGGCGATGAAGAGCAGCGTCATGGAGTAGTAGCGCGCGTGGTAGCGTTGCCAGGCATGGGTGGGCGGGACGCTGCCTCCGAGAAACGGCGTTTTTTGAGGCTCGGAGAGGGGATGGCGGGCGGCTGGGCGCACCAGCCACTGCAGCGCCCACCCGATCCCGGCGGTTAAAGAGACGATCAGCAAGAGCCCGCTCAACTCAGTCATACGACGCCTCGCCTCAAGTCGTGCCGGTCGCAATCAGACGCGGGTATAGACCTGGTTACCTGCATCGCCAAGATGACCCGGATGCACCGGACCTAAGGGTATAGTGGGTCGACGCCGTTCTTGGGTTCCCCCGCCCACCCGCATTTACCTGCTTCGCATCCCGGGAAATAGGCCATATAGGCCGCCCTTCTTCGAAAATTGGGACGTTGATTGAATCTTTTCTCACGCTCACCGTCCAATTACCGGGAGTCGATCGAAGCGGGTTTTTTGTGAACCCGGTTCCATTTGACCCGAGCTACCGCAGCAGGATGAATTTATTACAAGGAGGCTCAACATGATCCGGAAGTTACTCGCGATATTGATGCTCACAGGCATGCTGGCCACGTTCGCCGGCTGCAACACCATGGAGGGCGTGGGCGAAGACGTTGAAAGCGGCGGTGAAGCGATCGAGGACTCGGCGGACGGCAACGATCTCGATTAGCGCCGAGGCGTCGTAACGGCGCTTGATCCTCACCGTTTCGTTTTCTCCGCAATCACCCGCGCGCTGCCTCGCCCCTCGGTGGGGGTGAGCAGGCGCGCCGGCAATCAATGCGGCGCGCATGGGCGATCGTTACGGGACAATCCCATCGTGTTTCGTGCCCCTCAGGGGCGCGGCGGCTACGTGTGCTGTTTCGTGCCCCTCAGGGGCGCGGCGGCTACGTGTGCTGTTTCGTGCCCCTCAGGGGCGCGGCGGCTACGTGTGCGGCGTCTCGGTGAGCACCGGCTGGACAAGCGTGCCGAAGCCCGATCACGAGTAGCAAAGCCCTTGCCGCGTGCGCGTACTCCCACTGTAGCCGCTACTGCTGCCAATTCTCGGGGACGATCTGGGGTGTCCATTGGCTGATCTGGACGTTGGCCGGCGCGACGAAGAGAACCCACACAGCGAGCGCGGCCGCCAGGCAGAGCGCGCCGGCAAGCGTCCATGGAAACGCCGGGGAGCGCCGTTTGACGACACGGGCGCAAAGCGCCGCGAGCGCAACCGCACTTACTTCAATAAGGGCGCCCAGGGCGCCGTAGAGCGTAAACACTCGCTGCGTCGTGATCCATGTCGGACCATCGAAGTTCAGTCGCGGCGGAAGCTGGAGCAGATGGGAAAAGGCCATCGCCATACTCAACGCAGGGAGCATGATGGTGAGGAAACGAATAACGTGCATCACAGCGCGCTCCCTGCCGCAGATTCCCCGGAACAGGGGAAGCCGGCACGAGCGTAAATCAACCCCTTATGCTGGCGAGTGCCGCCGCGATTCGGGGCGGGGCTTGGGGACGACGGTACATGGCCTCCATGTAGGTCTGCAGGCGCGGGAAGTCCGCAAGCAGCTCCAGTTCGTTGGCCCAATCGAGCGTATAGGCCATGACGAAGTCGGCCACGCTCACTTGGTCGCCGACAAGAAATTGGCGGCTTTTCAGGTGGCCGTCCGCGACTGCCGCCATCGGGTGAAAGTCCCGGCGGGCGAGGGCGATCTCGCCGGCAAGACGCTCCTCGGCAGGATACAGCCTCGTATGGCGGACAATGCGCCACAACGGTTGCTCGAGCTCGGTGGCCGCAAATAGGAGCCAGCGGTTGACGAGCGCTTTCTGCTTCAAATCCGTCGGGAGCAGGCCTTTGTCAGGGAATTTTTCGGCCAGGTAAAGAACGATCGCAACGGACTCCGTCAGCACAAGCTCATCATCGACCAGCGCCGGGACCTTGCCGGCCGGATTGATCTTGAGGAACTCCGGACGTTGATGGTCACCTTTGAGAAGGTTGACGGTGACGAACTCGAAGTCCACGTCCAGTTCTCGCAGTACCCAAAGGACGCGGATCGAGCGCGTATGAGCAAATCCATAAAGCTTGATCATGGCTTTTCCTTCCGCCCGGTCGCGGATGCGAGACGGCACTCCGCATATAAGCACGACGATACGGCCACGAAACCCGCCGGGATGTGGTGCGAGCGTCGATCGGTTGCGGCGCCTCGTTGGTGTTCGACACCCGCAGTTACCGGCTTCGGGATCGCCTGGGCATGAGGTACCACAGGACGATCGCGACCAGGAACAGCGCGGGCACATCACCCACGAGATTTATTCGATCGGTTGCATCGACGAGCCCCTGTATGAGCATTATCCCGCCGTGAACGATGCTGGACCAGATTGTGAACCATATGAGACTCGCATTCGCCAGGGGATCTTTCGCAGCCAGGATCAAAAAGACACCCAACGTTGCGTATATCCCCATGATCATCTGTTCATATTCGTACTGACGTGGTGTCCAGCTCCATCCGGCAGGCCAGATCCACATCATCATCGCTGGAACGCCTACGACAAATATCGCTCCAAAAACATAAAGTGCGATTTTGAGGCATGTGAGATTCTTTTGTTGCGGCATTGATCTTTCTCCCGAGAGGTCCCTGAGATCCGCTTTTTAAGCCCGCCTCATCTCATGCTTCGCTCTCGCCAAGTCCTCCGTTCCAGTAAAAGAATAGCCGCCACCGTCGCTGTGTAATAGAAAATGCAACAGGCAATCGGTAGGAGCGTGGAACGCCAGATCCTGCCAGCATCGGTACGCCTGTTTATTCTACGGTTGCGATGCAAAAGATCCGCGGTGTCCTGCGCCACGCCGCCCCGCGAATGCGGCTGACGCTGGCCGGGCGATACTTGCATCGTTGCCTGGCGAACATGCTCGTTGTCGCTATCGGCAGCTCGTTGGGGAAAGGGGGAGTCAACGAGTGAGTTGTTGCAGTGGCGTCAATGCAGCACGACGCGCAGAGCTCGGCTCGACGCACTTACTCGGGCAAATCAACGTATGCGACTCGATGCTTTATAGGCAGGCAAAGTCTGCACCTGTTAACACGCTTTGTCGTCGGGTGCACAGTGACGGCTGGCATGAAAAATTGGCGGCATGGAGAACGCCCGGGCAAAAAGGGGCTGTATTAACTAGCAGCTAGTGCAGAAACGGCCAATCCGTTCAACTCTACAAGGCTTGAGCTGGCTGAACATCCGGGGCGCAATTCCACGGAAACGCCATAGCTCGTCCTGCCAGAGTTAAGACATGCGAGGCGGGACGGCAAGAGAGAGCACTCGCCGTGAATCGGCTTTCGAGATTACGCACACGGCTGATGCTGCTGGTGGGACTTAGCCTCCTGCCAGCTTTTCTGCTCGTCTCTTACCACGCCTGGGAGGAACGCAACAAGGCGCGGGCCATTGCCCAGGCCGATGCGGAGCAGCTTGTGCGAAGCGCGGTTGCCGAGGAGACGGCATTGACCGCGGCCGCCCACCAGCTGCTGAGCATATTGTCGGAATTGCCCGACATTCGCCAACCGTTGGCCACATGTCAGCACACGCTCACGCGTCTGCTCAGTCTCTACCGGCGTTACAGCAACTTTGGAGTGATCGCACTGGACGGCAGTGTTTCTTGTAGCGCTTTGCCATCGAGTGAGCAGGTGAATCTTCGCGATCGCAGTTATTTTCGACGCGCGCTGGAAACCGGTGATTTTGCGGTTGGCGATTATCAGGTGGGCCGGATCACCGGCAAAGCCTCCGTTAATTTCGGTTATCCGGTGACGGATGACGACGGTCGGATTCAGTCGGTCGTGTACGGCGCGCTGGATCTGACATGGCTGGGTCGTATGCTCGGCGAGCAGGATCTGCCCGGCGGTTCAACCATCACCCTCTATGATGCGAATGATGCGGTGCTCGCCCAGTACCCACCGCCTGGCGGCAACCCGCGAGGCGCCGGTAGCGGCAATACGCTCGCGTATGCCGAACCCTTGCGTCGCTCGGGCGCAGACGGGGCGCGCGTGGAGGTACGGCTGCCCACCGAAGCTGTATTTTCCAGCATCGACCGGCGTTTTGTGCGCGATCTGTGCCTGCTCGGTGTTGTTGCGTTGTTGGCTGGCTGCCTCGCATGGCTAGGCAGCGAAACTCTCGTGTTGCGGCGCATTAACTCCCTGGTCAACGCGGCCAAGCGTCTTGGCGAGGGACACCTTGATGCCCGCACGGGGCTAATGCCCGGCAATGACGAAATCGCCCACTTGGCCCGCAGCTTCGATCAAATGGCGGAGGCGCTAGAACAGCGGGAGAGAGCTTTGGAGAAGTCCACGATTGAGCTGCGCAACGTCAACCGGGCCTTGCGCACGTTGAGCGGCGGAAACCAAGCGCTTCTGCGCGCCGATAATGAACAATGGCTGGTGGAGGAGGTATGCCGGGTTATGGTGGAGATGGGCGAGTACCCGGGGGCCTTGATCGCGTTTCGCGATCCGGCGAGCTCCGCCGCTCTACGGGTGGTGGCGCACGCCGGCTCTTTGAGTGCAGACAACGTGGCGGATATCGATCCGTTCGAACGGACCCTGGAGACGGGCGAGGTGCAACTTCTCCTGGGACCACAAGACCGAACTGTATTGGCTCTTCCCCTGGTGTCGAGTGAAGAAAGTGTGCACGGCGTGCTTGCGATTCAAGAGCGGACAGCGGCTCCGTTCGAACGACGCGAGATGGAACTTCTCACTGAAACCGCCAATGACCTCGCATTTGGATTTCGGACACTGCGTATTCAGGTGCGTGAACGTCAAGCCCAAGAGAGGATCCACCGCATCGAATGGTACGAGCCCTTAACCGGGCTGCCGAACCGCCCCCACCTGCACCGGGAGCTTCAAAAGGTGTTGGATAGCCAGGCCCGAAACAAGCGTCCGGCGGCCGTTCTCTTGCTCGATCTCAATCGTTTTCGCGACGTCAATACGGCCTTGGGCTACGCTCAGGCAGACCAGGTTTTGCAGTCCATCGCTCCGCGAATAAACCCCTACCTGCCTCCCTCGGCGTTTGTCGCCCATATGGGCGAGGACGAGTTTGCGGTGGTATTGCCGGATGCCGGCGCGGACAATGCCACAG
>NZ_JBXWZQ010000023.1:0-3471 GCF_059432795.1 Nitrococcus sp.
GCGTTCGGGGTGGTGCGCGAATGAGCCGGGGCGTTTCCAGCATCTATCACCGCGCCAACGCCGACCCGCCCACGGGATCAGAGGCGCAGCGACGGAATCACGAGGCGTATGCCAAGGCATGGCACCAACGCGGCCTTGTGGTGCTGGACCCCGAAACCATCACCGACGACTGGACCAGGCAAGCGGTCATCAATGAGACCGAAAAGCAATATGGCAAGAGAGGGCAGTGACATGGCGGCTAAGAAACGACGGAGACTCAAGCACGGCACCAAGGCCACGGCAAAACCTCGCGCACAGGTCAGGTTGAATCCCGCGCCTTGGGATATGGGGGCAGATGGGCCAGCAAGCCGGTCGCGTGAGAGCGACGTGGTGGAGGCGGCAGACCCCGAGGTCGTTCCCGAGACGGGTGAGGTGAAGCGCCGGAACCCCAACGGCGTCACGCGCCGCCAATTTTACGACATGCTCGATGTCTACCATCGCCGTGGCTGGATTTCGGCCAGCGGGTTTGAGGCAGGGAAGAAATTGCGCGCGGCGTGGGAAGCAACCGAAAAGGGGATTGGCAACGACTGGTCAAAAGAGCGCGTGGACAGCAGCCCCAAGCCCGACGCAGCAATCGCAATCCAGATTGACAGAATGAGCGCACTTGTCGGAATCACCAGGCGCATTCCCCAAGGCGACTATCGCATCCTGATCAACGTGGCCTGCGAGGGGCAGGCAATCGGGCGCCTGCGGGAATATCGTGGCTTTCACCACGAGGCGGGCAAGGCGCACTTGCGCGATGCACTCGATCGCTTGGCCTGTCGTATCGGGTGTTGACGCATAAGCGTTATCCGAGTATCTACATGATAATCGCGCGCGACTTGACACAGTTGCGTTCATCGGCGCCCAGCCCCACCGGCTCGGGCGTTTTTTTTGTGCGGTGTATCTGGAGCCGCACAATTCAACACTCCCCCGCTGGCACAGGCTTTCCCACACATGCCCCGCAAGAAATCACCAGAGGACAGGATCAAGGCCCTTGCCGATACCATCGCGGACAAGGAAGGCGTGAAACATGCCGTCCAGTGCCTGCGCCGCGCCCTCGGGGATATAGAGCCGGTCGTGCGCTTCTGCCAGGAAATCGCAGACGAAGTATGTGACCGCATGGCAAATGGCGAGACCGTCGACCAGATGGGCAAAGAGCCACACATGCCGGACGCAAGGTCGATCAGAAGGTGGACGGAAACACATCCCGGCTTCGGTCAGGCATATGCGCGCGCGCGCGTTTCCCAGATGCACGCCTGGGCCGATCAGATTGTGTCTCTGTCCGACGACGAGCACGAGACTGAATACAAGGTCACGGTGCCGCTCGACAGTGGTGAGGTGGAGCGGATCGAGGGGGATGGCCAGGTGACGTTCCGCTATACGCGGCGGCACATCGACCGCGCCAAGATGATGGTGGACACTCGCAAGTGGTTGATGGCGCGCGTGGCGGCTGACGACTTTGGCGAGAAGCAACAGGTCAATGTGACCCACAACTTCGATCAGCGCGAGGACGAGGAAATCGTGGCCGAGCTCCAGTCCGTGCTGAATGAGACGGGGCTGAGCATCGAGGACGTGATGAAGATGCTGGCGGGGCCGGTGCAGTGAGCGACGTCGAGCGCATTCGTGCCTTCATCAACGCACACAGGGGCATGAACGAAGGGGGTGGCATTGTCGTTCCGCCTGCGCTCGCGGAACGCCTGGCCGAGATGGGCGTGACGGAAGGCTATACTGTTCAGCGGTATATTCCGACCAAATGAGCGTTCAGTTCGCCCCGGAGGAGCGACAATTCTGGGTCAAGGCGGCGCCGCTCATCATTGAGCTGGCCCGGCGTGAGACTCAACGGGCGTTCTACCGGATGTTCCCGGACGACGACACGGTGTTGCCGAGCGGCGAAATCATGCACGCGCGGCACAAGTATCCGAAGCAATTGGAGTTCTTCGACGCCGGCGCGAATTATTCGGAACGGTGTTTCATGGCCGCAAATCGGTGCGGCAAGACGATTGCGGGCGCCTACGAGGTCGCTGCCCACTTGACCGGGCAATATCCCGAGTGGTGGACGGGCAGGAGGTTCAGCGGCCCGGTGCGGTTCTGGGCGGCGGGAAAGACGAACGAAACAACACGGGACATCGTGCAGGCGTCGCTTTGCGGCAACGTCGCATCGGTGGACAAGCGCAAAGCATTCGACGGGACTGGAATGATACCCGGCCGCGCGCTCGGGCAGGTGTCCTGGAAGCAGGGCGTGCCGGATCTAGCGGACGTTATCAAGGTCAAGCACATCTCGGGCCGGTGGTCCAAGCTGGGCCTCAAGTCATATCAACAGGGGCGCGGCAGCTTCGAGGGCACGGCACAGCACGGTGTCTGGCTTGACGAAGAGTGCCCCGAGGACGTCTACAACGAGTGCTTGATCCGCACAGCGACGACGAAGGGGGTTGTCTTGCTGACGTTCACGCCGCTCGACGGCATGACGGAAACGGTTCAGGCATTCCTGCCCGAGGATATGAGGCCAGCAGACCTCAACGAGGATATGTCCGCGGCCTGATCGGCCGGAGCGGGAGAGGCTTACATGGGTCAGGTTTCCAGGTCCAAATACACGGTCAACGCAGGATGGGATGACGTGCCGCATCTGGATGAAACGGTAAAGCGAGACCTCTTGATCTCGACGCCTCCGCACCTGCGGGAGGCGCGGTCGAAAGGTATCCCGTCAATGGGCGCAGGCGCGATCTACCCGGTTTCGGACGAGGAAATAAACTGCCACCCATTCGCGATTCCGGCGTATTGGCGCCGGGCATATGCGCTGGATGTTGGCTGGAATCGCACGGCAGCAATCTGGGGGGCGCAAGACCCGGCCGACAGCACGATCTACCTATACAGCGAGCACTATCAGGGCCAGCAACTCCCGGCGGTCCATGCGCAGGCGATCAAGACCCGTGGGGCGTGGGTTCCGGGCATCATTGACCCGGCCGCTCGTGGGCGAGCCCAGAACGATGGCAAGCAACTGTTGCACGAATATCGTGATCTCGGGCTGAACCTGTCGATCGCCAACAACGCGGTGGATCAGGGGATACAGATGGTCTGGATGTTGCTTTGCACCGGGCAGCTCAAGATATTCTCGACGCTGACGAGCACGCTCAAGGAGAGCCGACTATACCACCGGGCCAAAAAAAAGGACGAGAACGGCGTCGAGCGCGTCAATTTTGGAAAGAAGAACGACCACCTCATGGATGGTCTGCGCTACCTCGTGATGAAGGTCGAGGACGGGGCACGCATCCAGCCGCCCCGCCGCCATGCACCCTCGACCGGGCTCGCCATAGCGGACAGGACCGCAGGCTACTTATATGAAAGACACGCAAGACGGCTTCACCCGGCTCCAGTCCCGGCGCCGGGACGACTCTGACAACAAGCGCGTCGCCGCCCTCGTCGACAAAATGCACAGGGACGCACAGGACCGCG
>NZ_JBXWZQ010000024.1:0-8307 GCF_059432795.1 Nitrococcus sp.
TCAAGCGCTGGTGGCTCGGCACCCACCACGGAGCGATCAGCGCTAAACACTTGCAAGCCTACCTCGATGAGTTCGCCTTTCGCTATAACCGACGCAAAACCCGCGGCGTGGGTAGGTTGGTTGCCCGGGCTTTGCAAAACATTGCCCATTATCCGCCCTTGACCATGAAACGTTTGGTACACGAGAGTTCGCCTTGCCGGCTATTCCAAAACCCGCTCGTGGAGCTAAGCGGATAGGTATGATAGTCATTTGTTACCCTGATCCACCTGCAAAACAGCGAGAAAAGCATCCTGCGGAATCTCGATCTTGCCTACCTGTTTCATTCGCCGTTTTCCGGCCTTTTGCTTCTCCAGCAGTTTCTTCTTGCGTGTGATATCACCGCCGTAACATTTAGCCGTGACATTCTTGCGCAGGGCCTTGATTGTGGAACGCGCAATGATCCGGCCACCGGCAGCGGCCTGAATCGCCACCTCGAACATTTGCCTGGGAATAATGCTTTTTAGCCGCTCGGTGAGTTCGCGCCCGCGGCTCTGCGACAGATCCCGGTGCACGATGATAGAAAGCGCATCGACGGGATCACCGTTGACGAGTATATCCAGCCTTACCAGGGGAGCCGCCTGAAAGCGGCGGAATTCGTAGTCGAACGAGGCGTATCCGCGGCTTGCGGATTTGAGCCGATCAAAAAAGTCGAGCACCACTTCGCTCATGGGCATCTCATAGTCCAGCGCTATCTGATTGCCCACGTACTGCAGCGATTTCTGAGTGCCGCGTTTTTCCTCGCAGAGCTTGATCACATTGCCTAGATATTCCTGGGGCACCAGAATGCTCGCGTGGATGATGGGCTCGCGGATCTCCGTAATCTCGCCCAGTGGCGGCAAGTCCGACGGGTTGTGCACCTCCAGGACCACATCGCGGGCCGTGAGGACTTCATGGACAACGGTCGGTGCCGTGGTAATCAGGTTCAGACCGTATTCCCGTTCGAGCCGCTCCTGAACGATTTCCATATGCAGCATGCCGAGGAAACCGCAGCGAAACCCGAAACCCAACGCCTGAGAGGTCTCGGGTTCATAGCGCAGCGCGGTATCGTTGAGCCGGAGCTTGGCCAACGCATCACGGCAGTCTTCGTAATCGTCGGCACTTACCGGAAAAACGCCAGCGAACACGCGGGGCTTGACCACTTTGAATCCCGGCAGCGGAGCGAGGCTTGGTCGATTGGCGTGAGTCAGTGTATCCCCAACCGGCGCCCCGTCGAGGTTCTTGATGCCGGCAACCACGTAACCGACCCGCCCGGCGGTAAGGCTCTGCCATTGGGTCCGTTTGGGAGTGAAGATCCCGACCTGATCCACGGTGAATTCCCGCCCGGTGGAGTAAACGCGAATCTTATCACCCGGTTGCACGGCACCGTCGAACACCCGAACCAGGCAGACGACGCCAAGATAATTGTTGAACCAGGAGTCAACAATCAGCGCTTTGAGTGGCCCTTCCGGGTCGCCCATCGGAGCCGGGAAACGTTGGACGATCGCCTGCAGCAACTCGTCGATTCCCTGGCCCGTCTTTGCGCTGATCTTGAGGACATCGAGCCCGTCCAGGCCGATGATCTCTTCGATCTGCTGTATGACGCGGTCGGCATCGGCCGATGCCAGATCGATCTTGTTGAGCACCGGCAGGACATCGAGCCCTTGTTCGACCGCGGTGTAGCAGTTCGCTACACTTTGCGCCTCCACGCCCTGCGAGGCATCGACCAGCAGCAAGGCGCCCTCGCATGCGTAGAGCGAACGACTGACCTCGTAGGAGAAATCGACATGCCCGGGTGTGTCGATGAAGTTGAGCTGATAGAGACGACCGTCATTCGCCCGGTAATCGAGCGACACGCTCTGAGCCTTGATCGTAATACCACGCTCTCGCTCCAGGTCCATGCTGTCGAGGACCTGCTCTCCCATCTCCCGCTCACTGAGCGCGCCGGAGCGCTCGATCAGCCGGTCGGCCAGCGTCGACTTACCGTGATCGATGTGCGCGATGATGGAAAAGTTACGAATTTGCTCCAATCTACGCGTCGTCATAGAAATCCAACGGCATACCGCCATATTTCATGCCGTGCCAGAACCGCCGGTGATCGCTCAGCGGAGCCGATCGTCAATGCCCATTTATCGGCGGACACGGGCCGTCTGGCAAGCTGGGTAAGTTTCGTCGCCTGCGCACCACGCGGGATCCGGCCATGATTGATCAGCGCGCGGAGAATCGAGGTTAAAGCCGCCCCGGGCCGCACCTCGCGCGCAACGCCCGTTCTCAAACGCACGAACCTGGCTTGCGCCCGCCGGTGCGTCGGTCGAAACCCGGCCATCTTCGGAGAAATCAAAACCCCGCCCAAGTGCTTGCGCATCATACGCTTTGGACGCTGACGGGTCATCGAAAAACTGCTGGATGTCGACCGTGAAAGAACGCTCGCCGGAACACGATGGGGCTGGGAAGGCCCGTATCTGCGTGCCACCGCCTTTTGTGGGCTACCGCCGCCGCGCGGCGCTCGACTTCCCAGAGGGAGCGGACCGAATGAGTCATGAGCAAGCCGTCGGGCGGGCGGCGGGTGCTACCGATCACAAGGTTTTGAGCGGCGCGCCGCTTGTGCCGTCAGCTTCGCGGCATTACCACTGCCGTCATCTGCGCGCTGGCGGCTGCTTGGTGGGCCGTCCTTTGGGTGAAGAGCCAGGTCATTGCACGTCGGCACTTTGGCCCACCGAGGCGCCGATTCGCTGGACCGTCGCCGGAGGAACCTCTCCCACCACTATGACCTGATGGTCGTCCAGCGTCCGGCCAAACGTGCTGACCGCTCCCATACGCGACCAGCCCTCGAACGGATGCTCGCTTTGCGGGCGGATATAGACGGACACCGTAGCCAGTCCGTCACTGTAAAGCCAATGCTCTATGTGTCCCTGTCCGTTAGCGGCCACCGGACGGCGCCCTCGAAACGTCAGCTTGAAACCTTGCGGCACATCGTCGATCACCCACCCCGGCGTATCGGCGGCCACTTTGTCGGATACTCCGGAGTGGATGCGCTTGCGATGCCAGTTTCGTTGATCCTTACTGCGTGAGGACGCGAACCAGTGTTCCGCGATCGTCTCCGGGGTCTCGATCGACGTGAACATGATCTGCTCCAGGGGAACACCCGAATCGTCGATCAGGTCCGAGCGCAGCAGCAGACCCGTGCTCTTATCGATCCACAAACGGTAGCCGTAACGGAATTGATCACGCGGCACGATATCCAGACGGCTCGCCTCACGCGCCGCCACGCGTTCGCTGCCCCGCAGCTCCAGGCGATAACGCTCGTGCATACCCTCGAAGCCGCCGCTACGCGCCGGGTTGCCCGAAAAGGCCGTGCCGAAGGGAGTATCCAACAGCGCAAGATTCTGCGCCACGAAATGGCCGCTCGCTCGTATTTCGCGGGCATGCACATCACCGCGGACGATCTCCCGCTGCGGCCCGCTCAAGGCGCTCAGCCGTTCGCGCCAGTGACCGTCCTTGACCTGATGCACCACGTGTATCGCCTGCAGGGTATTGCCGAAGCGATAGACGCAGACCCCGACGTAGTTGGTGAACCGTACGGCATGCGCCATGCGCTGAAGCAAGGCTTGCGCCGATTGGCTTTCATCGGTCTCGGCCCGGACTTGGGCAACGAACGCCAGACAAATCGCAAAACAAACGAAGGCTCCGAACGGCAAACAGCGTCTCGCGCGCAACTCACTCGCCGGTTTCATACCCGATGATTCGCATATACGGCAACGCGGTGTCCATCTGATCCGTTGCCGAGCGCTCGCTGTGCTTGACCAGGTAATCCGTCAACTGCTGGCGGACCTGCGGATCAAGTCGCTCCCACTCGCGCTGACCGCCTTTCGTCGTCTTGACGGCCACATTACGCGGCGCGCTCTGCTCTGGGGACTCGACCGCCTGCATTGGCTGTGGGCTCCGGACCACCGCCTTTTGTACCGCAACGGCCGGCCGCGTCGCCTGTGCCGACGCCATTTCCTGCTGCTGCTGGGGCCACAGCGCCACCATCGCCAACGCGCCCGTCATCGCGAACGCCATGCCCGCCGCAGGTCGCAAGAACGCTCGGCCCCGCCATACTTGACGCCTTTCTTGATGTTGTTGCCGGTGAGGGCGCTGCCGTTCCTGAGGCTGAGGAGCGCCATGGCTGGGCTCATCCTGCAGGGCACGTGCTACTCGCTCGGTAAGGTCGCTGCCCGCCGCGACGGACAGATTGCGATGCATCGCCTCACTGATGAGGCAATAGCGCGCAAAGCGCGCTTTGAGCTCTTTTGAGTGCGCCAACTGACGCAACAGCAAATCCGCTTCTTCCTCTCGAAGCTCACCGTCGACCAGCGCCGACAGCTGCTCGTTCAGCCCACCCGTCATAACCCGTCACCTGCTAGACTGATGCTATCGCTGTAGATTGGCCGCAAACGCTTGGCAATGGCGTCGCGGGCCCGAAATATTCGCGACCGCACGGTACCAATTGGACAGTCCATCGCTTGCGCGATCTCCTCATAGCTGAGGCCTTCGAGCTCTCGCAATGTGATTGCGGTTCGCAGATCCTCCGCGAGTTCCTCTATGGCCATGATGACCGTACGCTCAATCTCATCGCGTTGGGCGATTGCCTCGGGTGTATCATGGTCTTTCAACCGCGACTCGATGTCATAACGCTCCGCGTCCTCGGCATCGATGTCGTTATCGGGCGGGCGGCGATTCAGCGAGACGAGATGGTTCTTCGCCGTATTGAGCCCGATCCGGTATAACCACGTATAAAAGCTGCTGTCGCCACGGAAGTTGGGTAACGCCCGATACGCTTTAATGAACGCCTCTTGCGCCACGTCCAACGCCTCGTTTGGGTCATGGACGTAGCCCGATATCAGTTTGACCAGCTTGTGCTGATATTTTTCCACCAGCACATTGAAAGCCTGCTTGTCACCGGCCTTCACACGTGCCACCAGCTCCTGATCGGTGCGGGATCCCCCTTTCATCCGGAGATCAACCACCGGCGGCACAAGCAGACTAGTCTATGTCGGTAGACAGTGAGAAGCATGGATAGTTCGCGCGGTCACAGTGTAAGTTTGAATTGATCCGTCTACCGTCCCGGCCCGTATCGATCTTTCCGCGGCAGCACAGCAGGAGGGTAGCCGATCCCATCCTTCAGGTGCAATTAAATGGAAAATGCGACGATCTCTTATGACGTGCTCATCGTCGGCAGTGGTGCCGCCGGGCTGACGCTGGCCCTGCGCCTGCCGCGCACCGCCCGAATCGCGCTGCTTTCCAAAGGGCCGCTGACCGAAGGATCGAGTCTCTACGCCCAGGGCGGTGTTTCGGCCGTGCTCGAGGAGCCCGATTCAATCGATTCGCATGTGGCCGACACCTTGGAAGCCGGCGCCGGGCTTTGCGATCCGGAGATCGCGCGATTCGTCACCGGCTGCGCCCCCAGTATGATCGAGTGGCTCGTCGAAGTACGCATGCCGTTCTCCCGCGAGCGGCGCGCGGACGGCACCGAGGGCCTGCACCTGCACCGCGAGGGGGGGCACAGCCACCGTCGCATCGCTCATGTCGCCGATGCGACCGGGCGCGCGCTCGAGACCACTCTGGAACAGCAAGTACGCGAGCGCGCCAACGTCACGATTTTCGAGCACCACGTCGCGGTCGACCTGATCACCGGAGGCAAGCTCGGAGCCCGCAACAATCGCTGCTATGGCGCCTACGTGCTTGATCGGCGCAGCAGCCGCGTCTCGCTCGTGCAAGCGCGCTGCGTGGTCCTGGCAACCGGCGGGGCCAACAAAGTCTACCTCTACACGAGCAACCCGGACGGTTCCACGGGAGATGGAGTCGCCATGGCTTGGCGAGCCGGCGCACGCATCGCCAACATGGAGTTCATCCAGTTCCATCCGACCTGCCTTTATCACCCGCACGCCAAATCGTTTCTCATCAGCGAGGCCGTGCGGGGTGAAGGGGGGCGCTTACAGCTGCCCAGCGGCGAGCGCTTCATGGACCGTTTCGACTCGCGAGGCGAGCTCGCCCCCCGGGACATCGTCGCCCGGGCCATCGACCACGAGATGAAACGCCTCGGCATCGACTGCGTCTACCTCGATATCAGCCATAAGCCCGCCTCGTTCCTGCGCGAGCATTTCCCGACCATCCATCGGCGCTGCCTGGAGTTCGGCTTCGATCTCACGCAAGGGCCTCTGCCGGTGGTTCCGGCCGCCCACTATACCTGCGGCGGCGTGTTGGTGGACCGGCATGGCCGCACCGACGTGCCGGGACTCTATGCCATCGGCGAGGTTTCCTGCACCGGCTTGCATGGCGCCAATCGCCTGGCAAGCAATTCCTTGCTCGAATGCCTCGTCTATGGCGCCGCTGCCGCCGATGACATCGCGCGCACGCTCACCGAGACGCCGCAGGAGCCGACCGAGCTGCCCCCATGGGACGAGAGCCTGGTGACCGATTCCGACGAACAGGTGGTGGTGAGCCATAACTGGGACGAGATCCGGCGCTTCATGTGGGACTATGTCGGCATCGTGCGCACCCACAAGCGCCTGGAACGGGCAAAACGGCGGATCGATCTGCTTCTGGGAGAAATTCAGGAGTATTACGGCAACTTTCGCATCACGGCCGATCTGGTGGAGCTGCGCAACCTGGCCGTGGTGGCCGATCTGATCATTCGCAGCGCGCTGCGGCGCCGAGAGAGCCGCGGGCTGCACTACATCCTGGACTATCCGCAGCCGGACACCGCGATACCGCTGTCTCCAACCATCCTCGTACCGGAGGCACCACGGCCGTATCGGCGCAGAAGCGATGACGCCTTCCGCCCGCCCCCGGATCAGTGAGCCGTCAGCAGCGCCGCCCGCAGACGCCGGTGGCTCGCCGGATCGGTCGCATCCGTGGGAAGGACCACCGTGCGGCTGTGCTGCGGGCTCGTCAGGCGCAAGACACACAATCCCGGCGCGACCAACCGATCGCTCACGATCGCCTCCGCGAACCGTGTTCCACCCACCTCGAAGAACCAGTAGCCATCGCCCGTGCGTCCCAGGCGATGCACGAACGCCGCGGGGCGCGCCCAGCCGTGACGCCTGAGCTCACGGTAACCGAGCGCGCCCACCAGCGTGACCCAGCCTAGGCGGTAGGACAGCGCAAGCTCGGACCACAGCAGCGCCGGCAGCATAGCGAGCGTGTACAGCGCAACCACCAACCCCAGCAGCCGAGGCGAAGGCATCACCTCAACAACCAAAGCTGTCCCGCATCCGCTGGACGAGGACGCAGAGTTCCTCATTGGCCGGATCATCTCCCTTTATCAGCCAATCGATAAGCCGGTCGTCCTCACACTCGAGCAAGCGCTCGAATACCTCAAGCTCATCGGCTTCCCGACCCAGATGGCGGTCCAGAAATTGCTGTAGCAGATATTCCAGCTCTCTGGTGCCCCGCCGGCAACGCCAGCGCAGCCGCGCGATCTCACTCACTCAAACCGCCCTCGGGCATAAAGCGCATCAGCGACGCGCGAGCAGCCGTCCTTTGATGCGCCCGATCGCCTGCGCGGGATTCAACCCCTTGGGACAGACTTCCGCGCAATTCATGATGGTATGGCAACGATAGAGCTTGAAGGGGTCCTCCAGGGCATCCAGGCGCTCTCCGGTCGCCTCATCCCGGCTGTCGGCGAGCCAGCGCTGCGCCTGCAGCAACGCCGCCGGCCCCAGATAACGCTCGGGGCTCCACCACCAGCTCGGACAGGCCGTGGTGCAGCAGGCGCAGAGAATGCACTCGTAGAGGCCGTCGAGCTTCTCGCGGTCCTCCCGGGACTGCAAACGTTCACGGTTGCCGGACACCGGCGTTTTGGCCTGCAGCCACGGCTCTACAGAGGCATATTGAGCGTAGAAGTGGCTCATGTCCGGCACGAGATCCTTGACCACCGGCAATGCCGGCAGCGGATAGATACCGATTTCCCCGTCGATATCATCAATGGGCTTGGTGCACGCCAGGGTGTTGCGACCGCCGATGTTCATGGCACAGGAGCCGCACACCCCTTCCCGGCACGAACGGCGAAACGTCAACGTGGAGTCGATCTCGTTTTTGATCTTGATCAGCGCATCCAAAACCATCGGGCCGCAGCCGGCGCGGTCCACCTCGAAGACATCCAGGCGGGGATTGCCGCCCTCATCCGGATTCCACCGGTAGATCTTGAATACCTTGACGTTCTCGGCGCCGGAAGGCGCGGCATGGCGCTGCCCGGATTGAATACGGGAATTGGCCGGCAGTCTGAACTTCGCCATCACTGAACCTCCC
>NZ_JBXWZQ010000025.1:0-16394 GCF_059432795.1 Nitrococcus sp.
CGTAGTTTCACTCTGGCACGGCCGTTTGCACAAGAGCAAAGATCACACTACTCGAGATGATGTCGGCCCACATCCGGCGCCAAAAACCCGTCCCTGTATGGGGCAAGCCAAGCTCAGCGTGCAGTTGAAACATCGGGAAGCGGTGTTTAGACTGCGTTGTCTCAGCGTCGAAGACTGTTCTGCGTTCCCTGAGGACGTTGCCGTGCTCGGATAGATGCAAGGGGAACATTTCGCCCGATGGATTGCCGAATTCTTTGAGTCGTGATGCGAAAACACGCATCGACCGAGAGTTCTTCATCGCACAACGGCGATCATCCCCCCCAGCCCGATGGACTCAACTCCGCCCGATAGGGATTGTATGAAAGAATTGTGCTGGCGGCGATCGCTGGCGCTTCCCATCATCATTTTTCAATAGCAACAATAGCCCAGAGGAGTCAACCATGAAAATCGAACTGCCCGAGCTGCCTTTCGCAATGAACGCCTTAGAGCCGTACATTTCCCAGGAAACCCTGGAATATCATCACGGCAAACATCACAAGGCGTATGTGGACAAGACGAATGCCCTGATCGAAGGCACCGAGTATGCGAACATGGAGCTCGAGGCCATAATAAAAAAGGCCAGCGGCGGGCTCTTCAATCAGGCGGCGCAGGTTTGGAACCATACGTTCTACTGGAACAGCATGGCTCCCAACGCCGGGGGTGACCCGAAAGGGCCGATCGCCGATGCGATTCGCGAGAGCTTTGGATCGTTCGAGGAACTGCGCAAGCAATTCAACGAGAAGACAGCGGCCAATTTCGGCTCCGGGTGGGGTTGGCTGGTCAAGAACAAGGCCGATAACAAGCTGGCGATTGTCGAAACCGACGACGCCCAAACAGCGCTCACCAACGACAGTGTCGTGCCCCTGATGACCTGCGACGTCTGGGAGCACGCTTACTACATCGATTATCGCAACGCCCGGCCAAAGTATCTGGAAGCCTTCTGGAACCTGGTCAACTGGGATTTCGTCAATCGAAATTTCGAAAAATAAAGCCGCGACGCCGCGGGCGCTTGCCGCGCCCGCGCCGGCTATTATAATCGGCAGAGTCAGAAAGCAGCCGTAAGGCTGTTTTTTTATTTCATCGGGTGCTGCCGACGAGGATGGACAGCATGTTGGAACCGCTGATGCCGACCTACGCGCGGCTACCGGTCGCTTTCGAACGTGGCGAGGGCGCTTGGCTGATTGACAGCGAAGGTGAGCGTTACCTGGACGCGGTGAGCGGCATCGCGGTAAGCAACCTGGGGCACTCCCACCCGATGATTACGCAAGCGATCACCGAGCAGGCCGCTACCCTGCTGCATACTTCCAACCTCTATCGCATTCCGCTGCAGGAACGACTCGCCGCGCGGCTCTGCGAGCTCACCGGCATGGCCTCGGCGTTCTTCGCCAACTCGGGCGCGGAGGCCAATGAGGCGGCGATCAAGCTCGCACGTCTTTATGGCCGGCGGCACGACGTCGATCTGCCGACCGTGATGGTGATGGGCGGCGGGTTTCACGGCCGTACCCTGGCAACGCTCAGCGCAAGCGGTAATCGCCGCGTACAGGCTGGCTTCGATCCGTTGGTCAATGGTTTCATCCGCGTGCCATACAACGATCTGGAGGCAGTAGAGCGGGCCGGCCAAAACAGTAGCCGCATTGTCGCGGTCTTGGTGGAACCGATTCAAGGTGAGGCAGGCGTAGTCCTGCCGGACAGGAACTACCTCGCCGAACTGCGTCGCATCTGTAATGAGCGCGACTGGCTACTGATGCTCGACGAAATCCAGACGGGCATGGGAAGAACCGGCGCGTGGTTCGCCCACCAAGAGTCGGGGATTCGCCCCGATGTCCTCACACTCGCCAAGGCCCTGGGCAATGGCTTTCCCATTGGCGCTTGCCTGACGCGGGGCAAAGCCGCGAAGCTCTTCGAGCCCGGCTCACACGGTTCCACGTTCGGCGGCAACCCCTTGGCCTGCCGGATCGGCTTGGCGGTGCTGGAAGCGCTGCAAGCTGAGGCGCTCCCGGAACGGGCCCGCTGCCTCGGGGAGCGTATGCACGCGCAGCTTCACGAGGCGCTCGCCGGGCTCACCGGGGTAAAAGCGGTCCGTGGGCGCGGGCTGATGCATGGCATCGCGCTCGACCGACCTTGCACGGAGCTCGTGCGCCAAGCGCTTGATCGGCAGTTGCTGATCAATGTCACCGATCAGAGTGTGGTCCGTCTGCTGCCACCACTGGTCATCACCGACGAGGAGGCGGCACGGATCACTCGCAGCGTTATCGACCTCGTCACCGCCTTCCTCGCTCATAGCGGCACCAGAGGCTGATCGATGAATCCGCGGCATTTTCTGACCTTGACAGACTGCACGACAGAAGAGCTCCAAGCGCTTATCCGGCGTGGCATCGAGCTCAAACGCATGCGCCAGGATGGAGTGACCCATGAGCCGCTGAAAAGCCGTGTTCTGGCGATGATCTTCGAGAAGTCTTCGACCCGCACGCGGGTGTCGTTCGAAGCGGGAATGGTACAGCTGGGCGGGCATGCCATGTTTCTATCCCCCCGCGATACTCAGCTCGGCCGCGGAGAAACCATCGAGGACACCGCGCGGGCGATTTCCAGCATGGTCGACGCCGTCATGATCCGCACCTTTGGTCACGAGGTGCTCACGCGCTTCGCCGAGCACTCGCGGGTGCCGGTGATCAACGGTCTCAGCGATCAGTTCCACCCCTGTCAGCTGCTTGCCGATCTGCAGACTTATTGGGAGCAGCGGGACGATATACGCGGACGCACCGTCGTTTGGATAGGTGATGGCAATAACATGTGCCACTCGTATGTCAACGCCGCACAACTGCTCGACTTTAACTTGCGCGTGTGCTGCCCGCCCGGCTATGCCCCCGGTCCTCAATGGCTCGCCGACCCACGCATCGAGCTCATCCCCGAGCCCAGCGAAGCCTTGCGTGGAGCGCATTTGGTGGTTACCGATGTCTGGGCGAGCATGGGCCAGGAGCGCGAGCGCGAGCAGCGCATGCGTGATCTGGCACCTTACCGGGTTACGGACGGCCTGATGGAGCTTGCCGACCCACAGGCATTGTTCATGCATTGCCTGCCGGCGCATCGCGGCGAAGAGGTCGAGGCGGAAGTCATCGACGGTGCCCAGAGCGTTGTCTGGGACGAGGCCGAAAACCGCCTACACGCCCAGAAAGCGCTCTTGGAGTTTTTGCTGCTCAGTGACGATCGCCGGTAGCCTCGGCCGCCATCTGCTCGAAGCTGGTGTGGCGCACGTCCTTGCCGCGAACGAAGTAAATTACGTATTCACAGATATTGCGTGACCGATCGCCGATGCGCTCGAGTGAGCGCACGGACCAGAGGATATCCATGATCGGCGGCACGGATTTAGGGTTCTCCTCCATGTACTGCATCAGATGCCGCACGATCGCCTCATACTGCGCATCGGCTTTGATATCCTCGTGCGCCACCTTGACCGCCTGTTCCGTATCCATCCGCGCAAACGCGTCCAACGCCCCGTGCAGCATCTTCTTGACCAATTCCCCGAGCGCCGCGACCTCATCCATCGGGCTGCGGCGGCGGTCGGCTTCCAGCAAATGCAGCGCCATCCGACCGATGCGCTCGGCCTCGTCGCCAATGCGCTCGAGGTCCGTAATGGTCTTGACCACGGCGATGACCAGGCGCAGATCGCTGGCGGCCGGTTGCCGACGGGCGAGCACATGGGTGCATTCCTCGTCGAGACGCACCTCGAATGCGTTGACCTTGTAGTCACTGGAGACCACGAGTTCGCCACGCTCGCTATCCCCTTCCACCAAAGCCACCAGCGCATCCGCGAGCTGCTGCTCCACCAATCCGCCCATCCGCATGACATTGTTGAGAATCCCCCAAAGCTCCTCGTTGTATTGTTGAGAAATGTGATGGGAGAAGCTCATCTTGTCCATGGCTACCACCTCGGGCCGGAACCCGTTCGACATGTGTTGCGCGGCTGCTCGGGCATCAGCCGTAGCGACCGGTGATATAGTCCTCGGTCTTCTTCTCGCGTGGTCGGGTGAAGATCGTATCCGTATCGGCGAACTCCACCAATTGTCCCAAATACATGAACGCCGTGGAATCGGAAACCCGTGCCGCCTGCTGCATGTTGTGGGTGACGATAATGATCGTGTAATCGTCCTTGAGTTCCTTAATGAGCTCTTCGATCTTCAGCGTCGAGATCGGATCCAGCGCGGATGCCGGTTCGTCGAGCAACAGAATTTCCGGTTTGACCGCCACGGCGCGGGCGAGACAAAGCCTTTGCTGCTGGCCTCCGGAGAGCAACGTTCCGCTCTGCTTGAGCTTATCCTTGACCTCGTCCCACAAGGCGGCTTTGCGCAGGGCCCATTCCACACGCTCACTCATATCATAGCGGCTGAGACACTCGTAGAGTCGGACACCGAACGCAATATTGTCGTAAATGGACATCGGAAACGGCGTCGGCTTTTGAAACACCATGCCGACGCGCGAACGCAAAAGATTCAGATCCTGGCGCTTGTCGAGAATATTCTCGCCATCGATAATGATCTCGCCAGTCGCATACTGCCTCGGATAGAGCTCGTAAATGCGATTGAACGTCCTGAGCAACGTGGACTTACCGCAGCCGGACGGACCGATGAAAGCGGTCACGCGACGCGAACGCAATTCCAGGTTGATATCCTGCAGCGCCTGGAACTGCCCATAGAAGAAATTCAAATCCCGCACCTCGATGCGGGTGTCGGACGATCCTTTGTCCGGTTGTTCGGCGATTTCGTCGGCCTGCGGCAACCGCCTCAGCCGATGCGCGCCCGCCGCCTCCGTTTGCTCCCGTTGCTCGTCCCCACTCTGGCGCAGGTCGATACCGCCCCTTGCACTCGATCCATCGTAAGCCATGGCCCAGCTCACCCTATTTGCGCGCTCTGCCGAGGACGCGTGCGATGATATTCAGCATCAGGATACCCGTCGTAATCAACAGCGCTCCAGCCCAAGCCAAATGATGCCAGTCCTCATAAGGGCTCATGGCGAATTGGAAGATCACCACCGGCAGATTTGCGATAGCGCCGCTCATGTCGAGGCTCCAGAACTGATTGTTCAAGGCCGTGAACAGCAGCGGTGCCGTCTCGCCGCTTATGCGTGCCACCGCCAGCAGCACGCCGGTCAATATCCCCGCACGTGAGGCCCTATAGACGACGGCGACTATCACGCGCCAGCGAGGGGCCCCGAGCGCGGCTGCCGCTTCCCGCAAACTCACGGGCACGAGGCAGAGCATGTCCTCCGTCGTGCGCACCACGATCGGTATGACGATAAGGGCGAGGGCGGCGCCGCCCGCCCACCCCGAGAAATGACCCGTACGAAGGACGATGAGCTCATAGATGAACACGCCCATCACGATCGACGGCGCGCTCAGCAGGATATCGTTCACGAATCGGATCACCGGCGCCAACCGCGTGCTGCGCCCGAACTCGGAAAGATAGGTGCCGGCCAGAATGCCGATCGGCGCGCCGATCACGACGCCGCTTGCAGTGAGCAGCAGGGTGCCCACGAGGGCATTGGCAAGACCCCCGGAATCACCGGGCGGCGGTGTCGTTTCCGAAAAGACGCTCAGATCGAGCCATGGCAGGCCTTGCGCCACCAAGGTCCAAAGCAGCCAGCCCAGCCAGAACAGACCGAAGACGGTGGCGAACATCGACAACGTCAGGCTCACAGCGTTTATGATGCGTCGGCGGGCGTACAGAGTCATGCGCTTGTGCCTCAAGTACGCTCGCCTTCCTTCGCCGTGAGCCGCAGCAGCAGCAGCTTGGCGAGTGCGAGCACCAGAAAGGTGATGAAAAAGAGCACCAATCCCAGTTCGATCAGCGCGGAGGTGTAAAGCTCACCCGTCGCCTCGGTGAACTCGTTGGCGAGGGTCGAAGAAATCGTGTTGCCGGGCATGAACAGTGAGATGTTGAACTGGTGGGCGTTGCCGATCACGAACGTCACCGCCATGGTCTCGCCCAGCGCCCGACCGAGACCGAGCATGATGCCCCCGGCGACACCCACCTTGGTATAGGGCAGCACGACGGAGCGCAGCACTTCCCAAGTCGTGGCGCCGAGACCGTAGGCAGATTCCTTGAGTACTGCCGGCACCAACTCGAAAACGTCACGCATCACGGCACTGATAAAGGGAATCACCATGATCGCCAGAATCACGCCGGCCGTGAACACCCCAATGCCGAGCGGCGGCCCGGAGAACAGCGCGCCGATCAGAGGAAGATCACCGAGGTACTCGCTCAACCAGGGCTGGACGTGATCGGCAAACAGGGGCGCGAACACGAACAAACCCCACATGCCATAGATGATGCTCGGTATGGCCGCCAGCAACTCGATCGCGGTGCCGATCGGGCGGCGCAGCCATAGGGGAGCCAGCTCGGTAATGAACACGGCAATGCCGAAGCTCACCGGTACGGCGATGATCATCGCGATCGCCGAGGTCACCAGAGTGCCGGTAATGGGCACCACGGCACCGTAGACGTCCGTCACCGGGTTCCACTGGGTACTGGTGAGAAAACCGAAGCCGAACTGACGGATCGCCGGCCACGCCCCGATCAGAAGCGCCAGGCAAATCGCAAAGACGATGGCAAGCACCACCATGGCGAACAGCCAAGTGGTGGCGGCAAACAACCGATCCGCCAAATATCCCCGCCGCAGCCTACGCTGCAGAACGCGCTCGGCGCTCGTCGCCTGTATGCTGACAGCCTGCTCCATGATGCGCTCCGCGCATGGTGTGTTGGCAAAGTGGCGCCGCAGTGCGAATACACGCAGCGAAAAGCCGCCCGTCAGGGGCGGCTTTTGTGTATCAGCTTAGATGCAGGAGGTCAAACCGCACCATTTACCGACGCGACTCGGCGGGCGGCCAGATCGGCTTATCATTCGACGTGCGTACCCTCTTTTCCCAGAGGTCTTTGACCTGCCGGACGACACTGTTCGGCAACGGCACGTAGTGTAAGGCCACCGCCATCTCATTACCATTTTCCAAGCACCAGGCAAAAAACTCGAGTACCGCCCGACCCGTGGCCGCCTCGTCCTGGGTCTCGTGCATCAGGATGAAACTCGCCCCGCTGATCGGCCAGCTCTGTTTGCCGGGCTGATCCGTCAACACCAGGTAGAAGCCAGGTGCGTGCGTCCAATCGGCACCCGCTGCGGCCGCTTGAAAAGTCTCGATGCTCGGCTCGACGAAGTGGCCGTCCCGGTTGCGCAGGCGCACGTGATTCATCCGGTTTTGCAGCGCATAGGCGAACTCTACGTAGCCGATGGCTCCCTTGAGCCGGGCCACATAGGAAGCAACGCCTTCATTGCCTTTACCGCCCACCCCCGTGGGCCAGCTGACCGCTTTGGCGTTGCCCACTTGCTGCTTCCAGGTCGAGCTGATCTTGCTCAGATAATTGGTGTATATCCAGGTGGTCCCCGATCCATCGGAGCGGTGAACCACCGTGATGGGCAGCCCGGGCAAGTTCAGTTTGGGATTGACCTTTTGCAACGCGGGGTCGTTCCAGCGTGTGATCCGACCGCGGAAAATGTCCGCGAGCAGCCGCCCCGTCAGCTTCAGCGTGCCGCGTTCGACACCTGGAAGGTTGACCACCGGCACCACGCCGCCGATGATCATGGGAAATTGCACCAATCCGCCAGCGTCGAGCTCCTTTTTGACCAACGGGGCATCCGAGGCACCAAAATCCACCGTTCCCGCCTTAATCTGCTTGATGCCGCCGCCCGAGCCGATGGACTGGTAGTTCACCCTAACGCCATCGACCTTGTGATAGGCCGCGGCCCACTTACTGTAAATCGGGTAAGGGAAGGTCGCGCCGGCCCCATCGATCCGCTTGCTCTCACTCGCTGCGGCGGCGACAAGCGCGCCCGCGGTGATCACAATGGCACCGAGCACGAATGCCCGCCTCAATCCTTTTCGCATTCTGCTCTCCTCAGGCATTGAACTGGATTTCCAACCTTTTGCCGCGATGTCCGGTCGGGGCTTGCCCCCTGAGCCGACGCTTAAAGCCTCATGCTTGCCCGACCCTCGGCCTGCATCGTTCGGCTTCGTTGTGTACGCGCCCCCCGATTCAGCTTACCGGGACTGTATTACACTTCCATGACGCCGCACGATGCATGTCATCTCACCGGCTGCCCTTGCTACTGCCGCCATGCAGGCTCTTCCCTGCCGATGTCCCCGCCGCCGGTCTGCGCAGACAAAGTCTCGCCGGGAAGCGACAATCAAATGTGCTGCCGACTCCGAGCTGACTCTGGATATGGAGTTCACCGTCGTGACGGCTGAGTACATGTTTGACGATCGCCAAGCCGAGGCCCGTGCCCCGCCTTGTGCCACTCGCCGCGCTGTCCACCCGGTAGAAGCGCTCGGTCAATCGCGGCAGGTGGTGCGGCGGGATGCCTGGTCCGCTGTCGGCCACCTGCAGATGTGCCGCTTCATCGTCAGCAAACCAGCGCACGACGATTCGGCCGCCGGCCGGTGTGTACTTAACGGCATTGACCACGAGATTCGAGAAGGCACTGCGCAGCTCGGTTGCATCGCCGCGAAGTTGCAACGCCTCGTCAACTTCGAGTTCGATGCGGTGTCGACCACCGCTCAGAGCGGTGGCCTCCGCGCTGAGTGCTTTCAGTATCGACGCGATGTCAACCGGCACCGCGGCCGGTTGACGCTCACCGGTCTCCAATCGTGAGAGCAGCAAGAGGTCATTTACCAGCTGGCTCATCCGCTGACTCTGCTCCCGGATCAAGGCGAGCGATTGCTGCAACTCCTCTACCCGGCACGCCTCCTCTCCGGAGAGTGTTTCGGCCACTCCCTCGATCACGGTCAGCGGGGTACGCAGCTCATGAGTGATGTTGGTCACAAAGTCTCGCCGCATTCTCTCGAGACGATGGATGCGGGTCACGTCGCGGGCTAGCAGCAATTTGCGGTCCTGGCCATAAGGCACGATGCGGATCTCCAAAACCAAATGCCCATCACACGGCGAGGGGACTTTGACGGATTCGTGCCAGTCGTCACGCGCCAGGAATTCGTGGAAGATCGGGTGACGTAAGAGGTTGGCAATACGCTGGCCTTGGTCACGCGGCCACTCAAGCCCGAGATAGCGGGTCGCAGCGGCGTTCCACCATTGCATCTCTCCTTTGCCCCGGAGCACGACAGTGGCGTCAGGCATGGCGTTGGCCGACTCTTTGAAGCGTCGCAACAGCTCGGCCAAACGCCGCCGGCGATGACGATGGCGGCGTTGCAAAAGGTAGAGATGATCGAACAGCGCCCCCCACAGACCGTCCGATTGGGGCGGCCGCAACTGACGCCCTCGCCGCAACCAACGCTCGAGACGCACTAGGCTGCGGAGCTGGACACACAGCACAATCACCAAGGCGACCAGCAATGCCAGCGTGAGATGCCCGGTCCCCAGACCGATCGAAACGGCGACCACCAGAAGCAGAACGAGCCGCCCCGTGGCTGCGGGCCAAGGGCTACTTACCAGCATGGAGGATATCGATTCGGTCGCTGCGCATGAAAGCCTCTCACGCTGAGGCGAGAGTTCCAGGAACAAGAACCCTTTGGGAGCAATCGGACAGAGCAACGAAAACGGCTATTATCGATCTGCCGATGACGGAGCCGCGCAGCGCGGCCGCCTGTCGCCAACAACGTTCCCGGCGGAGCCATTCCTCACCCGGCGGGATTTGCAATCGGCCTCGACAACCGCCTAAGGGCAGCGGCGACCAACCGCTTATGGCTGGAACCACCCGCAGCGCCATACCGTTTCATCGAGCCAATACCGATAACGATCGTGTAGCCGCCCTGGGCGCGCGGACCAGAATTCGATCAGATCCGGCGCCAACCGATAGCCCGTCCAATGCGCCGGCCGCGGAACCGGCTGATCGGCATAGCGCCCTTCCAGTTCCTGGACCCGCTTCTCAAGCCATGTACGGTTCGGCAATGGCTGCGACTGCTCAGAGGCCCACGCGCCGAGCTGACTGGCCCGTGCCCGCGTCGCCCAATAGCGGTCCGCTTCCTGCGGACGGACCAGGCGCACGCTGCCCTCCACGAGAACCTGCTCCATCAACGGTTGCCAGAACAGACACAGGGCAGCGCGAGGATTTTCGCTGAGCTGCCGGCCCTTGCGGCTATGGGTGTTGGTGTAGAACACGAAACCCGCCTCGCTCACCTCCTTGAGCAGGACAGTACGCGCGCTGGGACGGCCCTCTCGGTCCGCCGTCGCCAGCGTTATCGCCGCCGGCTCGGCCAAGCCCACGTTCTGGGCGCGCTCGAAGAGGCGCTGGAACCGCTCGATGGCATCACGATAGACTTCCATGCAGACCCGCTATTGCCAAGGTTGCGGCGTAGTGTAGCATTGCAGCAGCGTTACGAACGCGAGTCCTCGACCGGCTCCACCCGCAGCAATAGGCCATCCAGGTCGATCACACGGACACGTTGCCCGGCGCGTAACGCCACGTCACACTGTGCCCGCCAGCGCTCGCCATGGATTTGGATCCAACCCGTGCCCTCGAAATCGGCCGAAGCCGTGCCCACACTGCCCACCATCTGCTGGCGCCCCGCTACGACGGGCCGTTTGTGGGCGCGAATCGCAAAACCGGCGCTAGCCAGCAGCAGCAAAAGACTGGCGGCAGCAAAGCCGATGATAAGCAGCATCGAGAGCTGGAAACCCGGCACATCGGTGTCGATCAGCATGACCGATCCCATCACGAAAGCGACCACCCCCCCTAGCCCCAGCGCCCCGAAGCTCGGTGCGAAAGCCTCTGCAATCATGAAGATAATACCAAGCAGGATCAGTCCCAAACCGGCGTAATTAATTGGCAACGCCTGAAAGGCGAAAAGCGCGAGTAGCAGAGAAATGCCACCCAGCACTCCCGGAAGGATCGCGCCGGGGTTGGCGAGCTCGAAGAAAAGCCCGTAAATCCCCAGCAGCATCAGGACGTAGGCCACATTGGGGTTGGTGAGCACCGCCAATATCCGCGTACGCCACCCAGGCTCGACGCGCTCGACCTCCAGTCCATCCGTTGCCAAAGTTGCCTCACCCGTCGCAAGCTTCACGGTGCGGCCATTGATTTTGCCCAGTAGCTGCTCGACGTCATCGGCCACCACGTCGATGACATCCATCTCCAAGGCTTGGTGGGCCGGAAGGCTCGCGGCCTCGCGCACCGCTTTCTCCGCCCATTCCGCATTGCGCCCGCGCAATTCGGCGAGCGAGCGGATGTAGGCGACGGCGTCATTGACCATCTTGCGCTCCATCGCAGTGCTCGGCGCGGTGTCGCCTTCCTTGCCTTTCTCTGAGCCCTCCTCCGAGCCTTCGTCCGGACCGGGCGAAGGTGGGCCAGGCATTCCACCCACCTGCACCGGCGTTGCCGCACCGAGGTTTGTTCCGGGGGCCATGGCGGCCACATGGGAGGCATACAGAATGTACGTGCCGGCGCTCGCAGCGCGCGAGCCGCTCGGCGCGACATATGTGACGATCGGAACGGGCGAGCTCAGGATGGCTTGAATGATATCGCGCATGGAGGTATCCAGCCCGCCCGGGGTGTCCATCTCCAGAATCACGAGCGCCACGCCCTGTTCCTGGGCCCGGCTCAACTCAGTGCCGATGTAATCGCTGGTGGCCGGACCGATTGCACCGTCGATGTTCAGCAGCAGAGCACGGCCGTTGGCGGCTGCCGCGGTAGCCAGCGACCAAGCCAGGATCGCAACGAGCATAGCGCGCATCGGTGTCTCCCGTATCCCTAGGGCAACGGCAGCGCCTGGCAGGCTTCATACGGCTGAATCGTCAACCGACGCCTGGCGTTCAATCGCCGAGCGCCGCCCGGATCCGCTCTTGGACTTCCGCTACACGCCCTCGACCGTCGATGACGCGATAACGCGGCGCGCCCGTATCGTCCTCCGCGGCCCATGCTTTATAGTACGCCACCAATGGCTGGGTCTGTTCATGGTAGACGCGCAAACGCTCGCGCACCGTCTCCTCGCGGTCGTCTTCGCGCTGTACCAGCGGCTCACCGGTCACATCGTCCCGATCATCGACCTTGGGTGGGTTGTACAGGCGGTGATAAACGCGTCCCGATCCCGGATGAACGCGCCGTCCACTCAAACGACGCACAATTTCCTCGTTGGCGAGTTGCAGTTCGATGACATAGTCGAAGCGGATGCGCTCATCCCTCAAGGCGTCCGCCTGGGTAAGAGTCCGCGGGAAGCCGTCGAAGAGGAACCCATTGGCGCAATCCGGCTGAGCAATACGTTCCTTGACCAGTTTGATGATGATGTCATCACTGACCAGGCCGCCCGTCTCCATCACCGCCTTGGCCTCGTGCCCGAGCGCCGTGCCCTCCTTCACCGCCGCACGGAGCATGTCACCAGTGGAGATCTGAGGTATGCCATAGCACCGGCACACGTCGGCGGCCTGTGTACCTTTCCCTGCGCCCGGCGGACCCAATAGAATTATTCGCATACGAGTAATCTCCTGCGCTCATCTCGGTGCCAGGCAGCACAAAATTGAATCAGGCGTTTACACATTGGCTTCCCGCTAATCCTAAGTGGCCTGAAAGCGCTCGAGCACGTAACCGACTTGATGGCCTTGCCGGTCGAAGGTGCGTTCCGCGAAGAGTACCTCGCTGCGCTCGTTCATGGTGATCACAGTCGAACAACGCGTGCCGTAACGCTGCGTCACGATGAACATCGGTGCAAGCGCTCGCTCCCATTCCAGCCCGATGGCGGTATCGGGCAAGGCCGAATCGGGGGGGCGGTGCCGATCGCGGAGCAGCTCAAACAAACCCTCGGCCTCGGGCGGGCAGCAGCCCTTCAAATAGTCCATCAACCGCGCCTTGCCACGCGCGACTTTCGGCCAAGGCGTGTCGAGCACGTCGTTGCTCAGCGCATAAACTCCCGCCGCAAGCCCATCGCGCCGCTCGCCCCGGTTGGATACGTAGAGCAGGCGCGCCGGTGAGCCGAACAGCAAATTAAAACCATTGTAGCGGTGCCCGTCACGCTGGAAATGACTGAAAAGATCGTCGTCCTCACCCCGGGCCAGCGCGGTCACCGGCAACTCGCCCCGCGAAGCGACACCCGGCTCGGTGATTGAAGGATCACGATAATTGGTGACCGCGGCGATTCGCCCGCCACGGGAGATACCAATCCAGGTGCCGCCCGCTTCGAGATCCCGTCCGGCAAAAATCCGCGGCGCCGTCCACCAATGGGCGGGCTCGGCCGCACGCTCATGAAATTCATCGCGATTGGCTGCAATGATCAGCGGGTAGCCCGTGCAGACCCGATAAGCAAGCAGCAACAGGCACATCACGCCCTCCGCTACGGTCAATCGCGGGTTGCATCGAGCTCATAGGCAGCCAGCCGCCCCCCCATCGACTGCACGAAAACGCGCTCACCGGCAACAAGCGGGGTATTATTGAGCCGCGAGTCATCCACCTCCTGGCGCGCCAGCAGCCGGCCGTCATCAACGGAAAGCCAATTCAAAAAGCCGTCGGAGCCTCCGACCACAACATAATCCGAATAAACGGCCGGAGCGCTCATGCGCTCTCCCTGAAAGACGTCCTGGCGCCAAACCGACGCACCGCTGAAGCGATCGAAAGCCCAGATACGGCCCTCAGCGTCGCTCGCATATACATTATTGGCATCGACCGCGACACCAGTATAAGTCGAAAGCGCTCGCGCCCAGACAATATGCCCATCGCGCAGACTCAGCCCGGCAATCCGTCCTTGGTAGCTCGCCGCAAACACACCGCCCTGCACGACCACAGGGTCTGCGTCGACGTCGACCATCTGCTCGAGTTCGGAGCGTCCCTGGGCAACCGCAACGTTTTGCTCCCACACCGGCGTTCCGTCACGCAAGCTCAACGCCGCGACACGACCGTTGTCGAAGCCGACGATCACGCCGCCCTGCACGAGCACCGGCGAGCCGTGACCGCGCAGCGAAAGGACGGGAACGTTGCGATCGTAGATCCACTGGCGCTCGCCCGTTTCCCCATCGAGCCCGAACACCCGGCCGTCGTTGGTGCGCACCACTACCTGCCCTTGCCCGAGCGCGGGGGGGGCCAGAACTTCGCTCGTTACGCCCGAGATCCATAGCAGCTGCCCGTCGGCGGAAGCCAGCCCCAACACCTCCCCCTTGCGCGTGCCCACGACCACCAGGTCCTCGCCAGCCGCCGGCCCACCGGAGACGCGTTGATCCAGCTCCTTGCGCCAAATCCGCTTGCCATCGTCGGCGTGCAAGGCTGTTACGCTGCCGTCGCTGGCGGCCGCGTAAAGGCGGTCCCCAGCGAGAACCGGGCGAAGCCGCTCGCTTACCAGCTCGGTGCGTCCAACGTCGGCCTCCCATGCCAAGCGGGCCTGCAGCGGGGTCGTGATGTCATTCAGCTCGCTCGGCACCGAGGTCGATCGCAAACGATCCGATGTCGTACAGGCGATCAGGGTGAGCAGTAACGCCGGAAGCAGCAGCGCATGCCTCACAATGTGGACTCCGCAACACCGAGGTCGTTGAGCTTGGCCTGGATCAGGCCACGGCGCCGGGTGTTGACGCCGGCGGCGAGCGCCGCCCGATAGGCCTTTATGGCCGCGTCGCGCTCGGAGCGCGCCGTGTGAATATCGCCGAGCAACTCCCGAAACGGGCCGGCAAAACCATCTTCGGGCACCGGCTTTGCTACGTCCAACGCCTTGCCGGCATCACCGGAGCCCAATAGCACCCGTGCCAGGCGCAGCCGTGCAATCGTCTGCAGAACCGGCTCTGGCGAATGCTCAAGCACCCAGCGCAGCACTTGAGCTGCCGCCGGCAGATCATCGTTCTCGACGTAGCGGCCGGCCATCTGAAAGGCGGCAAGTACCGCGTAAACGCTATTCTCGTGCTCGTTTTGCAGTTGCTCGGCCCGGCTCTTTGCCGCTGCCGTGTTGTCATCCCCGAGATCGGCGAGCAACGCTTGATAGGCGGCCGCCGCAGCCATTTCCTGGCGATCCTGATAGGCATTCCATTGTTGCCAGCCCAAGATACCGACGAGCGCGATGATCACCCCGGCGATCACCGAGCGCCCGTACTCACTCCACCAGCGACGGATCTGATCGATTTGCTCTTCTTCCGACCTATAACCAACCACGCTTCGCTTCCTCGTTTCATGCCCCGGGCAGCCGAGTCATGCCTGCCCATCGTTGCAGCGCGCTAACAGTGCGGTAAGTTCAGCCTCGCTCAGGCGCCACTGGGTGGTTGGCTCCCGCAAGTCCTTGACCGAGAAGCGCCCGGCGGCGATCTCCTCGGCCGCGAGGATGATTGCATACCGGGCGCCGCTGCGATCGGCCCGTTTGAATTGGCTCTTGAAAGAGCCGCCGCCGCTGTTCACGCGTAAACTTAACCACGGCAGGCTATCGCGCAGACCCTCCGCTAATCGATACGCGGGAACCATAGCCTCCTCTCCGACGACCACCAGGTACGCATGCAGCGACCGCTTCGATGGTGTCCGACCTGCTTCTGCAACCAAGGCGACCAAGCGCTCGATTCCGAGTGCAAAGCCGATGGCGGGCGTCGGTGCCCCGCCGATCTGCTCGACTAGGCCGTCGTACCGTCCGCCCGCACAGACGGTGCCCTGGGCACCGAGCTGCTCAGTCGTCCATTCAAAGACCGTGCGGGTATAATAATCCAACCCGCGCACCAGCCGAGGATTGAGTGTGTAGGCGACTCCCGCGGCGTCCAGGATTTCGGTCATCCGTTCGAGATGGCCCCGTGAGCTCTCATCCAAGTGGTTCAGAATGCTCGGTGCCTCTGCGATCAGAGGCTGCATCGCCGGGCTCTTGCTGTCCAGGATACGCAGGGGGTTGGTGTGCAGCCGTCGCCGCCCGTCCTCATCCAGGCGCTCATGATGACTTTGAAAGTAGCTCACCAGCCGCTCACGATACGCGGTGCGGGAAGTCGGCGTGCCGAGCGAGTTGATCTGCAACTCGAGGTCAACAAGCCCGAGTGAGCGCAGCATTCGGCCGGTCATCAGAATCATTTCCGCGTCGATATCCGGCCCCGGCGCCCCGAAAACCTCCGCGCCGATCTGATGAAACTGCCGATAACGCCCCTTCTGCGGCCGTTCGTAGCGAAACATGGCGCCACCGTACCAGAGGCGGGGTTGAGCTCCATGCAACAGGCCATGCTCAATGCAGGCACGAACCGCCCCGGCCGTTCCTTCTGGGCGCAGCGTGATGCTCTCGCCGTTGCGGTCCTCGACGGTATACATCTCCGGTTCGACCATGTCGGGTACCTCGCCCATGGCGCGGGCCCACAATGCCGTCTTCTCCACGAGGGGCCAACGGAGTTCCTGATAGTCGTAGGCGGCGCGCACTGCACACAGCGGGGTCTCGA
>NZ_JBXWZQ010000026.1:0-7958 GCF_059432795.1 Nitrococcus sp.
CTCGCGCAGCACGCCACGGTGCTGTTGTCGACTCACATCCTTCAGGAGGTCGAGGCGGTGTGTGGCCGCGTGCTTATGATCCGCCAGGGCCGTTTGGCGCTGGACGCCAAGCTCAGTGAGATCGGTCGGGCACACGGCCTGGAGCTCTGCGTGAGCGCCGCGCCCGATCAGGCGCGCGCGGTGCTTGCCGCGCTCGCCGGGGTGAAGCGCATCGAGGAGTTGGGCGCGGAGCAAGGACGTTACACCTACCGCTTGGAGCTCGAGCAGGGCGATACCGCGAGTATTGCCTGCGCGCTCGGGCGTGCCGTCCATGAAAACGGGTTCGCCCTCTACCGCCTGCAACCGGAGGTCATGGCGCTCGAGACGGTGTTCCGCGAGATCAACGAGGCCGAGGAGGGTGTTCATGCCTGACGTTTTGCGGGTCGCGCGCAGGGAGATGGCGGCTTTCCTCGGTTCGCCGGTCGGCTATATCTTCTTGGCGGCTTTTCTGGCGGTGACGCTGTTCGTATTTTTCTGGGTGGAAACCTTCTTCGCCCGTGATCTTGCCGATCTCCGGCCGTTGTTTCAGTGGATGCCGCTGCTGCTCATCTTCCTGGTGGCGGCTCTGACCATGCGGATGTGGAGCGAGGAGCGTCGCTCGGGGACGCTTGAATTGCTGATGACCTTGCCGGTCTCCGCGCTGCGTCTGGTGCTCGGCAAGTTCCTTGCCTGTGTCGGTCTGGTTGCGGTGGCGTTGCTGCTGACGTTGCCGCTGCCGATCATGGTCTCGTTGTTGGGACCGCTGGACTGGGGTCCGGTGGTTGGCGGCTACCTGGCGACATTGCTGCTCGCGGCGGCTTACACCGCAATCGGCTTGTGGGTCTCCTCGCGCACCGATAACCAGATCGTGAGCCTGATCGGCAGCGTGCTGATCTGTGCGGTGTTTTATCTCATCGGCTCCAGTACGCTCACGGACCTCTTCGGGCAGCGGGTCGCGGATACGCTGACGCTCCTCGGCACGGGGGCGCGGTTCGATTCGATCACCCGTGGCGTGCTCGATCTGCGCGATCTTTATTACTATTTGAGTCTGATCGGCGTGTTCCTGACGCTCAATGTCTACGCTCTGGAGCGGCTGCGCTGGGCGGGATCGGGCTCGGCCGCGCACGGCAGGCACCGCCAGTGGCGGGTGACGGCGGTATTGTTCATCGCCAATTTCGTGGTCGCTAACTTCTGGCTTCAGCCGATCGGCTGGGCACGTGCGGACATGACGGCCGGTGAGGTCTATTCGATTTCCCCCGCGACCCGGCTCTACCTCTCGCAACTGCAGGAGCCGCTGATCATACGCGGTTATTTCAGCGCCAAAACGCATCCCTTGCTGGCGCCGCTGGTGCCGCAACTCGAGAACCTGCTGAAGGAGTATGCCGTGGCCGGGGGTCGGCAGGTTCACGTGTCTTTTGTCGATCCGCAGCAAGACGCGAAGCTGGAGCGCGAGGCGAACGAGCGCTACGGCATCGAGGCGGTGCCGTTTCGCACCGAGAGCAAGTACCAGGCGGGCGTGGTCAACTCGTACTTCAATGTTCTGGTGAAATATGGCGATCAGTACGGAACTTTGAATTTCCGCGATCTGGTCGAGGTCAAGGGCGAATCGGATCGGCGGCTGCAGGCGGAACTGCGCAACCCGGAGTACCAGATCACCCGTACCATCAAGAAGGTGATCTACGCCTACCAAGGGGGTGGCAACGTTTTCAGCCATATGAGCGAGCCGGTGACCTTCCACGCCTTTGTGTCGAGTGATCAGCGACTGCCGGCCGATCTGGTGAAGCTGCGCGAGGATCTGGATACCATCCTGGATGAGTTGACGGCTCGCTCGCAGGGGATGTTCGAGGTCCGGATCCGGGATCCCCAGGCCGGCGGCGGCGGGCTCGCGCGAAAGATCGAGCAGCAGTACGGCTTCCAGCCCATGGTGACGAGCCTGATGGATCCGAACCGATTCTACTTCTACATGCTCCTGCAGCGTGGTGATCAGACGGTGCCCGTGCCGTTGCCGGAGGGACTGGACAAGGCCGGGCTCGAACGAAGCATCGAGGCGGGGCTGAAGCGCTTCGCCACGGGCCTTTTGAAGACCATCACGCTGTATACGCCTTCTGGAGCGCGCGATTATTACGCTCAGCGCATGGCGGAGTTCCAAACACTGGAGGCGAAACTGCGGGAGAACGCGGCCGTGCGCAAGAGCGATCTGAAGTCGGGCCGGGTGCCGGCGGCCACCGATCTGCTGCTTGTGGTCGCGCCCTGGGAGCTCAATGAAAAACAGCTCTTCGCCATCGACCAGTTTCTCATGCGCGGCGGCACCGTGGTGCTTGCGGCTTCGCCGTTCGATATCGCCCTTGGCCGCGGAGGGCTTACGGTGAGCAAGCGCCAGACCGGGCTCGAGGAGTGGCTCGCCGGCAAGGGCATCGAAATCGCGGAAACCCTGGTCCTCGATGCCCAGAACGTCGCGCTGCCCATCCCGGTGGAACGCACCGTGGGTGGCCTGCGCGTGCAGGAGATACGCAGCCTGGATTACCCGTACTTGGCGGATATCCGTCAGGATGGTCTGCCGAGCAGCAGCCCGGTCACGGCAGGCCTCAATCAGGTGACCATGAGCTGGGCCTCGCCGCTGCGCATCGAGCCCTCGGAGGATGAGAGGCGTAAGGTGCTCCGCGTGCTGCAAAGCTCGCCGCGGGCGTGGACCTCGGATTCCGAAACCATCGAACCGGACTTCGAGCGCTACGCGAACACGGGGTTCGCGAGCGGCGAGGGCCGCGGCCGCAAGCTGCTAGCGGCCGTTGTACAGGGGCGGTTTCAGTCGTACTTCAAGGACAAACCCTCGCCGTTGCTCCAGGATGACGAGCACGAGAGCGCGGAAAAGAGTGGCGAGGCGGGTGCGGCCGTCGAGGAAAGCGAGCCCGGGGTCACTGGCGTGATCGAACGCTCGCCCGCCTCCGGTCGTCTCATTGTGTTCGGATCCAGCAGCTTTCTCTCGGATGCCGCTTTGAATCTGATCGCCAATGCGACCCGCACGCAATACCTCAACCCGGTGCAACTCGTGCAAAACGCCATCGATTGGTCGCTGGAAGCACCGGGGTTGCTCGCGATTCGCGCTCGCAGCCACTTCTCGCGGTTGCTCAAGCCCATATCGCAGGACACGCAACGGTTCTGGGAATATCTCAGTTATGCGGCCGCGCTCGGCGGTTTGGCGATTGTCTTCGGCCTGCAGCGCTTCGCGCGGCGGCGCCGGGAGCGCTATTACCGTGCCGTGCTGGAAGAGGCGAAGGGCTGAGAATGAAACGGCTGAATCTCATTTTGGCAGGTGTGTTCGCAGCGCAGCTGTTGCTCACCGGTGCATTGTTCTGGAACACCCGCCCGTTGGCGCTCGCCGAATCGGGCCAAGCGCTGGTCTCATTCGAACGTGATCACGTCGAGCGCATCGTGATAGACACCGCTGAGCAGGGCTCGGTTACGTTGCGCAAGTCCGGGCAGCGCTGGACGGTGCCCTCTCGTGAGGGTTTTCCGGCGGACCGCTCCAAGGTGGATGGCTTCCTCTCAGCACTCAGCGATCTCAAGCCGCGGCTGCCGGTCGCGGTCACGGAGGATGCCGGCCGGCGCTTTCATGTCGGCGCAAAGGATTTCGAGCGCCGCATTACCCTAAAGCAGGGCGAGGAGACGCTGACGACCCTCTATTTGGGGGAGTCGGCGGGACCCGATCAGGTGTTTGCCCGCGCCGCGGGGGAGAAGGCGGTCTACGAAATTGCCTTCGGGCTCTGGCAGGCGAGCAGCGAACCCAGTGATTGGCTGGATCGTAATCAGCTGCGGCAGAAACGCGCGGACATCGTTCGCATCGATTTGCCGTCGTTCACACTGCAGCGCACCGACGACCACCAATGGCAGCTCAGTGGGCCGAGCGGCGGCAACGGCACGGATGCGGAGAAGGCCGCTCAAGTCGTTGATAGACTGACTACTCTCACGTTCGACGACGTGCGGGGAAAGAAGCAGCAATCCCCCGGCGAGGCGGTGTCCGAGTTGAGCTACACGCTGACTCTGAAGAATGGGAATCGGGTGCATTACAGCTTCAGCAAGGCGGGTCAGGGCGATGACTATCTGCTGCGGACTTCCACTAGCGACTATGTCTTCAGTGTAAGCAAGGAGGTCGTCGATGAAATCCACGACCTCAAGCCCGATGCACTCGCCAAGGAGACGGAAAAGGCTCCACGCGAGAGAGCCGCGAGCGGCGCGGTCAAGCGAGGCAGCGACAACACGGACTCCCGTTCCTGATGCTTGCGAGGCCGGAAATACGGCACGGCGCGCTCGACTGGAGCACGCGCCGGCGAGGGTCGTGTTGAAACCCATTTGCCCGCGCGGTTCACACGGGAGCCTACCCGGATGCTAGCGCGGTGGCTCGGCTTGTCAGTGCTTGCCCTTATGCCACCCGCAGTACTGGCGCTCGATGTTTCGGAAATGCAAGTGTGCGCCAAACTGGACGATGCCGAGGCGCGACTGCAATGTTATGACCATGCCGTCGGCCGTGTGCCCGCCGACAAGACGCCGGCGCCGGGTGCCCCCGACGCGGCCCCGAACGCGGCGCTCGCCCGTGACGAAGCCGATTCCGAGCCCGGGCCCGAGCCTGAGCGGGGAGGGGGCAGGCCGGCTGGCGGCGGGATGGCACAACGCTGGCGGTGGATGTCGCACAGTGGCTGGGCGCGGTTTTTCACGCCTTACAAGCCCGTCTACGTCTTGCCGGTCTCTTACAACACCTGGCCCAACGAGGATCCCTCGGGCAGCGGCGTCAATGCCGACATCGACAACCTGGAGGTCAAATTCCAGTTCAGTTTCAAGTCGCCACTCTGGCGCAATCTTCTCGTCAACGGCGGCGATCTCTGGTTCGGCTATACTCAGCTCTCGTTCTGGCAGGCCTACAACCGAGAGTTCTCTTCGCCGTTTCGCGAGACAAACTACGAGCCGGAGCTCATCTACTCGCTGCGAACGGACTACCGGCTTTTCGGGCTTCACGGCCAGCTGCTCACGCTGAGCCTGAACCATCAATCCAACGGACGCTCGGAACCCCTTTCCAGAAGCTGGAATCGCCTCATCGGCGGGGTGTTGTTCGACAATGGCAGCTTTGGCCTCCAGCTGCGCGGGTGGTGGCGTATCCCCGAGGAGAGTAGCAACGACGACAACCCCAACATCGAGGAATTCGTGGGCCGCAGCGAATTGTTGGCAGTTTACCGGCGCAATCGCCAGACTTTCAGCCTGATGCTGCGCTCCAATCTCGAGTTCGGTGAGCCGCGCGGGGCCGTGCAGGCCAACTGGGTATTTCCCTTGGGCGGCCCGCTGCAGGGCTATATGCAATGGTTTTACGGCTATGGCGAGAGCCTCACCGATTACGATCATGTCAACAATCGTTTCAGCCTAGGGCTCTCGCTGCTCGACTGGCTATGACGATGCTAGCGTTTGTGCTCATGCGCGCCAGGCCAGAACGCCGATGAGCGCGCGATCCTCACTTCGTTACACGGTGCGCCGGCTGCTCCTCGCGCGCGCGCTGCGCTCCGTTGGCCAGGGTGCACTGAGTGCGGATTTCGCGCTATATCTGCATGCCCTGGGGTGGCGTCCAGCGGCGATTGGCGGTCTGCTCGCCGGCGTGCTCGCTTTTGCGGTGGTGCTGACCGCAGTAGCCGGCTGGTTCTGCGACCGCTATGGACGCCGCCGGTTTGTGCTGGGCTACGATCTGGTGGTTGCCGGTTGCGCGCTTGGTGTCGCGGCGAGTGCCCAGAGTTGGGTCCTCGTGCCGCTGAGCGTTATCGGCGGTTTCGGGCGCGGCGGTCCGAGCACGCCATTGGCTCCGGCGGAGCAGGCTTGGTTGTCCGATGCGCTACCGCGCCGGCGGCGCAGCCAATTATATAGTGTAAGCGTGGCGTTGGGCTTGGCGGGCTTGGCTCTGGGCGCACTGCTGGGGATGTCGCCGGATCTGAGCACCCGCTGGCTGCCGGGCGCATTGGCTTATCGGCCAGTGTTTCTGCTGGTGGCGCTGTCGTCGCTGGCCGCCTTTATCACGGTGCTGCCGACGCGGGAGCGGCGCCGTTTCCGGCTCGAGCCTGGACGGATGCCGGCGGCGTCGCAAAGCACGCGGCGAAGCGAGAATCGGCTGCTAATGCGCTTGACCTGGATCAACGCCCTCAATGGACTGGGCATCGGCTTGACCGGGCCATTGATTGCTTACTGGTTCAACCTGCGGTTCGGCATGGGTCCAGGGAACATCGCGCCGGTGATGGCACTCGCGTTCGCGGCTGCCGCGCTCGCCTCGCTCGGTACCGGTCGCCTGACGTTGAAAGTGGGCGTGATGCAGGCGGTGATCGGCGCACGGGCGCTCGCGCTGGTTCTGCTGTTGGCCTTGCCCTTGGTGCCGAGCTTCGCCGCAGCGGCCGCATTGCATATCATCCGTACCGCGCTCAATTTGGGCACGATCGGCGCGCGACAGGGCCTCAACATCGGGTTGGTGGCTGCCGCCCGACGTGGCGTGGCAGCGAGCGTGTCCTTGGTTTCCATGCTGCTTCCGCAGGCCGTCGGACCTGCCTTGGCGGGTATCCTGTTTGCCGGCGGTGCACTTGCGGCGCCTTTTTATCTGGCGGTTGGAATGCAGGCGGCTTATCTGGTGCTCTACAATCGGAACTTTCGTGCCCACGATCCCGTGCGAGCCCCGGAGCGAGTCCGATAAGGCGGCCGGTCAGGCTCGCGGTCGGACTCAACGCTCGAGATACTGAAGCTTGTTCGGCTTACCGTCCCACTCCTCGGCGTCCTTGGGTGAGTCTTTCATCTCGGTGATGACGGGCCATTTCTGGGCCAGCTCGGCGTTGAGCTCGAGGAAATGATGCTGCTCCTCTGGCAGGTCATCCTCCGAGAATATGGCCTCGGCGGGGCATTCGGGCTCGCACAACGTGCAGTCGATGCACTCCTCGGGATCGATAGCCAAAAAGTTCGGCCCCTCGTGGAAGCAGTCCACCGGACATACTTCCACGCAGTCCGTGTACTTGCACTTGATGCAGTTCTCGGTGACGACGTAGGTCATGGCCCTCTCCGCAGATTATCCGTTCCCCGTATGCTAAGTAGGCACGTCGGATGCATCAACCTACAGGCTCAAGGGAAAATCCACCCGCTGGTCGTACGCCGATCAGGCGGGGTGTTTGATCAAGTACGCGATGTCTCCGGCGATGCCCTCGACGGTGTCCTCAGTTGTGCCCATCAGGCGCATTTCGCCCGTTTGATCGAAGATCAGCAGCGCATTCGTGTGATTGACGGCGTAGCCGCCCGAGCTATCGGGCTGCGCGTAGCTGAAGGTCAAATGGTAACGATTCGTCAATTCGGGCAGGATCTCGGCATTCGGCCGCACGGCGATGAATTGCGGACTGAACGAACCGATGTAGCGATTGAGCACGGCCGGCGTATCGCGCTCGGGGTCCACGGTAATAAAGACGACCTGCAGCTTTTTCGCCGTATCGCGCAGCCGCTGGGTGACGGCCTGCAGCTTGGCGAGCGTGGTGGGGCAGATGTCCGGACAGTGTGTGTAGCCAAAGTACATCGCCACGACTTTGCCCCGCAGGTCATTTGCCGTAACCGTCTCGCCCTGGGCCGTCGGCGCGTTGAGAAGCGCCAGATCGGCCTGAGTGCCCGTCACGTTCATGAGCTGAAACTCGTGGGGCGCCCGGCTGCAGGCCGCGATCAACAGGAGGCCCGTCACCACGAGGAGCCCCTGTAGCAGCGCGCGCGATGTTCTTCCAGCGTGATGCATCGCTTCGGTGACAGTGGCTTACTTCGACTCCGGGAAGCCTCGCGCGGCCGGTCCCTGGATGAGGAACTCCACGCGACGGCTCGAGCCGTCGGCGAATTCAAAGGTTACCGCCGTGGTCCCGCCGGGTTGCAACGGCTCATGGGGTGCCATGAGCATGATG
>NZ_JBXWZQ010000027.1:0-6214 GCF_059432795.1 Nitrococcus sp.
GCGACACGTCCGAATAATCCTGCCATGCCTGCCGATGTGTCCATGTAAGGGCGAGGCGCGCGATAGGTCACGACCGGGCAGGGGGCCCGTGCCGCCACGTATTTGACCATGCTGCGCCGCAGCACACCCCGGAGCAGGGAGCGCGGCCGGATCTCCAATACGATGTGCTTTACCCCCTCGCGCTTGGCCACGTCCAGGATTCGGTCCTCGGGCTCCCCGGTCTCCAGGATGTGACGGTAGGGGATCTCGGGGTCGGTTGGCGCGAGGCTCTTTAACATCTGGCCGGGGCGCTGCGAGGAAACTTCGAGGACGCGATGGAGAAGCGCCTCGCCGTCATTGGCGCGGAACGGAACCACGTGCAACAGCAGCAGCGTCGCGGAGTATCTCACTGAGAGGTCGGTCGCCAAGCGCAGCCCGTGCCTGAGATTCCCTTCAAAGTCGGTTGCGAACAAAATTTTTGACTCGGACATCAGCGCTCCCTCAACGCAATGCTTATTTTTAACGTCAAGAGCAACGTCATTTGCTGCATTTTCAAACATGATTACTCTCCACTGGCAGGCGTTGATGAATTAGGCCAGATGCGTCGAACAGACCCTTTTCGCAAAACTATGTTTTGGAGGGGTTACGTCATCCCTGAATACCACTGAGGGTTCGGTTGCACTGAGTATATGCAGAAGAAATGATTAATCATATTTTAATATTTAGAACAATCGATTAAATTATTATTTAATCTGAAATGCGTTTCTAGACATTTCCCATCGATGTCTGCCGAAGCTGTTGAGATGCATTGAACGAAGGAGGGCGGAGCGTGCAACAGCCGAAAAGAAGCTATTCTGACGGGATGCGGCGCTTCCTGGAGGAATTGGCGCGGCTGCAGTGACCCCCTGGTTTTTGCACACCCTACACAGCGACTTGCGCAGGAGTGCGATAGCCGAGGGCCTGGTGCGGGCGCTCGGTGTTGTAGTGGCGCACCCAGGCGGCTATCGCCTCGCGGGCATAGCTGATGGATTCGAAGCGCTGCCGCCCGCACACCAGTCATCCCACCAGGGCAAGAAACGCCGCCATCAGGCCAGCAAAAGCAGAGTTTTTCCGATTCCTTTGCCGCATTGATGAGGAGCTCGCGTGCGCGACGCGTCTGGGGCGTTGTCCGGGATATGTGGAGGGCCGCTGCATGTTGCGGATTACCCTCGTAAGCCCCGCGGGTGTCCGGCTGCGGTGCGAGAGGAATATTCCTGGCGCTTGAGCTTTACCTGCGGACGCTGCAACGCACGCGCAACACCGCCATCGGTACGCTTTGCAGGCCGCCGTGTGTATCTAGCGTTGGTGTTGATGCTGGTCTCACCGCCGGGCAGCTTGTCGAGTCAAGGGCTGTGCGAGTTGTTCAGCATCCCGGCGCGCACGCTCAAGCGCTGGCGGAGGTGGTGGCGGGAGGATTTTCCCTCGACGCCTTTCTGGCAATCGGTGCGCGAACGCTTCATGCCGCCGGTGGAGACCGAGCAGCTACCCCAGGGTCTGCTGGAACACTTCGAGGCCGGCGCGCGGGCGAATCGCCTGGTGCAGGCGCTGCGCTTTATGGCGCCGTTGAGCACCACTCCACGGCCAGGTAATCCGAAGGTCGCCGCGTACCCGCAGAGGATGCCGATAGCCTGACGGTCAAGCGCTTTGTAGCCTGCGACCCATCAACGGTGACCCGGCGATGACGCCGCGATGGGGGGTGACAGTGAGTTTCGAGGACGATGATCTAGCGCAACGGATCGCTGGGCGCGGCTGCGCTTTGCCATCATCGGACCGCTACTGGCGGCACCGCCGGCGGCGGGTGGTCTACGGGCCGCCTTGCAGGCTCTGGCCGCCACGACCTGGCGTCATCCGCTCACAGGGCGTGAGATCCGCTTGGGCGTCTCGACCCTCGAGCGATGGTATTACGCCGCTAGGCAAGCTGCCGATCCGGTGCGGGTGCTGCGCAATCAGGTCCGTCGCGACGTCGGGCATTTCCCGAGCCTGTCGGCCGAGGCCGTACAGGCGCTGACCACGCAGTACCGCGAACACCCAGGCTGGAGCGCGCAGCTGCACCATGACAACTTGCGCGTGAGACTCGCGGGCGCCGACGCGAAGTCTCCCTCGTATCCGAGCGTACGGCGGTATCTGAAAGCCCAGGGGCTGCTGCGCCGACGAGCGCCGAAGCGCACCACTGACGGGGCGATGGCCGCCCGCGAGCGGCTCGAACAACGCGAGGTGCGCAGCTACGAAGTCGAGCATGTGCTGCAGCTCATGCATCTCGACTTCCATCACGGCTCGCGCAAGGTTCTCACCCGGCGCGGCGAATACGTCAAACCGCTCCTGGTCAGCTTCATCGACGATCGCTCACGGTTCTTGTGCCATGCCCCGTGGTACACGAACGAGGGCACCGAAGAGCTGGTTCACGGCCTGTGCCAAGCGCTGCAGAAAGTGGGTCTGCCGCGCTCGCTGATGACCGATCGGGGCTCGGCGATGATCTCGGGCGAGTTCACCGCCGGTCTTCATCACCTGGGTATTTTGCACCTGCCGACCCTCCCGTACTCCCCGCATGTCAACGGCAAGCAGGAGAATCTCTGGGGCCGCGTCGAAGGGCGCCTGCTGGCGATGCTCGAAGGCGAAGAGAACCTCACGCTCGAGCAACTCAACGTGGCGACCCAGGCGTGGATCACCCAGGAATATCACCGCAGCGTGCACAGCGAGCTCGGTACGACCCCCCTCAAGCGGTATCTCGCCGGCCCCAACGTCGCACGCGAATGCCCGGGCAGCGATGACTTGCGCGCCGCCTTCCGCATCGAGGCGAAGCGCAAGCAGCGCCGTTCCGACGGTACGGTGAGTCTCGCTGGCCAGCGCTTCGAAATCCCCTCCCGCTATCGTCACTTAAGCGAGGTGCATCTGCGCTATGCCCGCTGGGACTTGAGCCGCGTCGATTTCATCGATGCGCGCTCAGGCCGGATCCTCTGCCCAGCGCCCACTCGATAAAGCCGCCAACGCCGATGCGCTGCGCCCGCGCGTGGAGCCAATGAGCGCAGAGGCGAGCGCTACACCCGCCGCCGGGATCGCGCCGCTGTTGAAGCAAATGATCGCCGATTACGCTGCCACCGGCCTGCCGCCGGCCTATTTGCCCACCGCCGATAAGGAGGATCCCGCATGAACCAAAAACTCCTGGCCCTGTATGGCCTCAAATGGAACCCGTTCACCCCGGAGGTGCCGATCGAGGCACTCTACGTGACGCCAAAGATCGAGAACTTCTGCTGGCGCATCGAGCAGGCGCATCTGCGCGAGGGCGGCTTCGCGCTGATCCACGGCGATCCGGGCTCCGGCAAAAGCGTCGTGATGCGCCTGCTCGCCGAGCGGCTCGCGCGTCTGGCGGATCTCTGCGTCGGCGTCATCCACCATCCGCAAAGCAACCTGAGCGACTTCTACCGCGAGCTCGGCGATATCTTCGGGATCGCCATGCGGGTCAGCAATCACTGGGGAGGATTTAAGGCGCTGCGCGGGCGCTGGCTCGATCATCTGGGCTCCGCCAGCCGCCGACCCGTCATCCTGGTCGATGAAGCGCAAGAAATGACGCCGATGGTCTTGAATGAACTACGGCTGCTCGCAAGCGCGCGCTTCGACTCGCAATCCTTGCTCTGCGTGGTGCTCTGCGGCGATGCGCGCCTGCTCGATAAGCTGCGCCGCGAGGAACTCATCCCTCTGGGCTCGCGCATTCGCACACGCCTCACCACCGGCGTCGCTACCCGGGAGGAGCTCTTGGCCTGCCTCGAACATCTCCTCGCCAGCGCCGGCAACGCCGGACTGATGACCAAAGAGCTGCGCCATACGCTCGTCGAGCACGCCGCCGGCAACTATCGCGTCTTCATCGCCATGGCGGCCGAACTCCTGATGAGCGCAGCGCGACATCACCGTGCTCGATGAAAAACTCTACCTGCAGATCTTCGCTGCGCCAGAAACTCGAAGTCCACGCCGTACAGCCGGTGCTCTCTGACATGTACAACGATACCGATCTGCTCGCCTTCCCCGAGCTAACCGATGAGGCCGTGGTGGCCCTCAATCAGCTACTCGAATCCTTCTACACGCACTTCCAAAACCACTACTTCGCTCAAATACATCGGTGGCACCACAAACTCGATCAGCGCCAGCAGTACAACAATCAACTGCCGTTGCCACTCGACGATCCGCCGTTCTAACTGTTCCGGATATGACCGCGGCGCAGGCGCCGCGGTCATCGGCACCGCTCGTCCATCGTCAATCGTGAAAATCAGTCCATCAAATAAGCTGATCACTCTCAAGGGCGCCGGCCGGGAAAACGCGGACGCGGCGCCGCCGGCAAGACACCGCTACTGTGGGTGCTGAGCGCGGCGGGTCCCGCATGGGTTATGTTGCGATCAAGGCGATGGGCGCAGTGGACTGTGCTCAAGTGCAGCGCTTTGCCAGCGATCATCTCACCGCTGGCGAGGTGTTGCGCACCGATGCTCTGGCGGCACATGACTGCGGCCGCGCCGAGGAGCAAACGGCAGCCCGGCACCGGCGCCTGCAGAAATCGCCTCGCTCGGCGAGCGCCTTGCCAAAAGGCTCGATGCGCAGGAGGCCGGCAAGGCGCTGCGCGGTCGGCCCGCCTCGGATCGACGCGCCTATCAGCGCTTTCACAAGGCGCTGCTCTAGCAGCGCCTTAGCCGCCGCATCGTCCATCCGAGTCTCTACGCCGAGCGCTTGAGCTTTGATATCGACGAGTAGGCGCTCGCCGCCGCCGAGCGCCTCGATGGCAAGCGGCTGCTGGTCACCAGCCTCGAGGCGCTTGATGCCGAGGCGATCGTCGCGCGTTACCGCTCGCTTGCCGACATCGAGCGCGGCTTTCGAGCGATTGGTGGTGCGGCAAATAAGACCGCGGCAATAAAACGGCTTGGTGGTTTGGTGATTTGGCTTGGCGACCGACAACGCAGCACCCTTTCCGATTTGGAATCGGGTTGGGTCTTTTGCCCCGCCCCGTGAGAGCTCATAACTCGGATTTCAAATCCGAATTGGACAAGCTATTGAATATCCTCACAATAGGTGGCGCTTAGATACACCGCGTGACTGACCGAACCCACGGACGAACACGGCTTCAAAGAAATCACTGAAATCTCCGGTAGCGGTGAACCCACCGCCGCTGAAATCAAACCCGGGTTGCCAACCGGGCGGTGGGCGAAAATCTTGCCCTTCGCGGTAACCGCTGCCGAGCTCATCGTAGGCCTTTCGTTTCTCGGGGTCCTTGAGGACCTCGTAGGCCTCGCGCACTTCCTTGAAACACGCCTCGGCCCCCGGTTCCGTGCTGACGTCGGGATGATATTTACGCGCGAGCTTGCGATAGGCGCGCTTTATTTCGTCCTGCGAGGCATCGCGCTTTACGCCGAGGATCTTGTAGTAATCCTTGAACTCCATAAATCCCGCAGTTCCTGTTGCATATGATTTCTATCCAACGGAAGCATTGCCAGCCGGTCACGCGGATAACATTACTAACGCACTTCTTAGCATGATTACCGGCCGTTTGCTGAAGACGTAACGCCACAGGGCACATTGATTGACTAAGCGCTTGCTGAGCCTGTTCCCTAGGGCCAACCGATGAGCTCTCTCGGGTAATCCGGAATTCGCCCGTAGGGCCAGACAAATGGCTCGGAAGTTATCCCAAGAGCAACGTAGGCAAGCCTACCCGTGCAGGGTTAAGCTGATACAGCCACACTGACGGGCCATACAGCGTTTGGAGTTCCCCCGTTTCAGTGGACAGGTTTGGATTTGAGTTCCAAGGTACGTTCGGCGTGCATCCTCTCGTAATTCACGGGTGATTGGTTACCGATCCCAGAGTGGCGCCGGTGCGGGTTGTACCAGCCTTCGATGAACCGGAATACCGCCCGCCGTGCCTCGGATGGGTTGCGGAACCGACGCCGGTCCAGCAGTTCACACTCCAATGTGGCAAAGAAGCTCTCGGCCATGGCGTTGTCGAAGCAATCACCGACCGAGCCCATCGACGCTCGCACGCCGGCGTCGCGACAACGCGCACCGAAGGCGATGGAGGTGTATTGGGCGGATTCAACGGGTCGTCGCAACATCTCGAAGTTGGAGGTGTTGTATGGGACGACCACGGGGTTGGGTAACGGAGCAGACAGGGCGCGCGCCGATGCGCTCGCCGGGCCGCCCGGGCGTCAATCAGCGGGAGACCAAG
>NZ_JBXWZQ010000028.1:0-19949 GCF_059432795.1 Nitrococcus sp.
CAGCTCCACACTGACCTCGATCGCCAACGACTACGACTACGGCCAGGTGTTCGCCAAGCAGATTCGGGCAATCGGCCGCCCAGGAGATGTGCTTCTGGCGCTGAGCACGAGCGGCAACAGTGCTAACATCGTCGCCGCTATCCGATCCGCTCAGGAAAACCACATGCGAACCGTTGCTTTGACGGGTCGCGATGGCGGCAATGCCGGCAGAGGCTTGCAAGCCTCTGATGTCGAGATCCGCATCTCGGCACAAGCCACATCCCGCATTCAGGAAGTCCACCTCGTCGTGGCGCACTGCTTGTGTGACCTGATCGACCAGCACTTGTTCAAGGCCGCGTAGTTGGATATGCCGCCATTGCGGGTACCGCGGCGCAGCTCGAAACGAATCCCGCCGCATCAAAAAAACCAGTGGCCGGGATCGACGGTGAGAGGACGGAAATACCGACAACAAGCGTCCCGGGACAAGCGCAGCGAGTTGGCGGACAGGCGTTACTTGACGATTCGCAATTTCGGCTTCTTGCGTCCGCCACCGGAGCTGACGTCGTCACCGCCCGAGCCGGAGGGTGGCTCATCACCGTCCAACTCGCTGAACAGCATCCCCTGGCCATTTTCACGTGCATAGACCGCCAGCACGGCCTGTACGGGGAGATGGACATCGCGCGCGTTGCCTCCGAATCGGGCATTGAAGTCAATGGCGCTGTTGCCCAGCTTCAACGCGCGCACGGCACGCGGTGCCACATTGAGCACTAATTTTCCCTTGTCGGCATATTCGAGTGGTGCATGCAAGCCTTCCTGGGTCGCATCAACCAACAGATAGGGTGTCAGTTCATTGTCGACGATCCATTCGTATAAGGCCCGAATGAGATAGGGCCGACTGGAGGTCATGCTCATGGCTCACCATCGTCGATCAGGCGCGCATCGCCCGTTCCGCCTCGCTGAGACTCTTCTGAAAAGATTCCAGTGCAAACAGCCGCTCCTGATAATCGTGGATACCTTCGGAGCTTGGCGGGATTTCGACTCCATAATGCGGTAACCGCCACATGAGCGGCCCGAGCGCACAGTCCATCATGGTAAGCTCGTCGCTGAGGAAAAACGGCGTTCCGGACGCGAACACCTCATTACTCGCCACCAGGCTCTCCCACAACTCCTGGCGCAGGGCGCTTACGGTTTTGTTGTCTGCCGTATCGAACTGCATCAAAAGACGACACCAATCCCGCTCGATTCGGTAAATGACCAGCCTTGCCTTGGCCCGTGAAACGGGATCCACCGGCATCAGCGGCGGATGCGGAAATCGCTCGTCAAGATACTCGCTGATTACCTTGGAATCGTACAGGACAAGGTCGCGGTCTACCAACGTCGGGACCTCTCCATACGGGTTGAGGTCGACCAGATCCGCCGGCCGCTCCTCCTCGAGGTCAACAGAGACAACGTCGGCCGCAATCCCCTTTTCCGCCAGCACGAACCGTACCCGATGGCTGTCGCAATTGGTGGGTCCGGAATACAATGTCATTATGGATCGTCGGCTTACAGCCGCCATATGCCAGCTCCACCAAGGTTTATATAGCAAATGCCGCCCACAAAAAGGCCGCGCAATCAGTGCACGTCCTTCCAATATTCTCGCTTGAGCAAATATACGATGGCGAAGAAGACGATCAGGAACAAAAACACAGGCAATCCGAGCGCTCGCCGCGTGGACTGTATCGGCTCACTCGCATAGACCAGAAAATTCACGATGTCGCGCGTCATTCTGTGATACGCGACCTCGCTGAGCGCACCGGCCCCCTCCGGCACCTTGACGCCGATCACCTCTTGGCGCTCACCGGAGCCCTCCTCCTGCACCGGCTCGTAGACCGGCTCCGGAATCCCCTGCAACCGCCAAAGCACGTGTGGCATGGACGCGTTCGGTAGCACGAGGTTATTGACTCCCGTGGAGGTATCATCATCACGATAGAAGCTATTGAGGTAGGTGTACACCCAGTCTGCACCGCGGCCGATATCCAGGCCGCCACCGTGGCGCCGCACGACCAATGTCAGATCCACAGGAACCGCACCAAGCCAGTCGTTGCCATCCTCTGGGCGCATCGCACTGATCATGGGCGAGGTGATCTTGCTGCCGTCCCAGATCAGGTACTTCTCCACCAGCTTGTCGGACACACCGAGGTCACGCCCCAAGCGCTGATAGCGCAAGTACTTCAATGAGTGGCAGCCCATACAGTAGTTGACGAAATATTTCGCGCCCCGTTGCAACGAAACCTTGTCGTCTAAATCGGTCCGCACGTCCATCAGCTCGGGGCCTTCCGCGGCGGCGACGATTCCCGGTAGCAGCATCAGTGCAAGCAAGCAGGCAAGCTTTCTCATTGCAGGGTCACTCTCTCCGGCTCCGGCTTGGTCTTTTCCAAGCCAAAGAAAGTGTAGGCCCAGAGAAACGCGAAATAGCCGAAATAGAGCACCGCACAAATACGCGCCACCAAATTGCGGCCTGGTGTCGGCGGCTTTGCGCCGAGATGCCCCAGAATCAGAACGGCGACCACGAACACCCCCAGGGCGATCTTGAACCCGCGCCCCCGATAACGCACGGAGCGCACTTTGCCGCGATCCAGCCAAGGCAGAAGGAACAACACGAAAATTGACGAGGCAAGGGCAATGACGCCCCAAAGCTTGTCCGGCACGCAGCGAAGGATCGAATAGAAGGGGGTAAAATACCAGACTGGCGCGATGTGCTCCGGGGTTTTGAGGGGATTGGCCGGTTCGAAATTCTCGGGCTCCAGAAACAATCCCAGCATGGTTGGTGCGTAGAATACAACCAAAACGAACACCGCCAAGAACACCGTCAAGCCCATCAGATCCTTAACGGTGTAATAAGGGTGGAATGGAATGCCATCCACGGGATGGCCGCTGGCATTCTTGTTGCGCTTGATCTCGATGCCATCCGGGTTGTTCGAGCCCACCTCGTGTAGCGCCATGAGGTGCACGACCACCAGCATCACGAGAAGCAACGGCATCGCCGCCACATGAAGCGCAAAAAAGCGGTTCAAGGTGACATCGGAGACGGTGTAATCGCCCCGGATCCAGACCATGAGCGACTCCCCGACACCGGGAACGGCACCGAAGAGCGAGGTGATCACCTGCGCGCCCCAATAGGACATCTGCCCCCAGGGAAGCAGGTACCCGAAGAACGCTTCGGCCATCAGGATGGCGTAGATCACCATGCCGATGAGCCACAGCAACTCTCGCGGCTTGCGGTAGGAGCCGTACAGCAGTCCTCGGAACATATGCAGGTACACAACGACGAAAAACGCCGAAGCGCCGGTGGAGTGGAGATAGCGGATGAGCCAACCCCAATGCACATCGCGCATGATGTACTCGACCGAGGCGAAAGCGCTCTCGGCATCCGGCTTGTAGTACATCGTCAGCCAGATCCCCGTGACCAGCTGCAAAACGAGCACGAACAGCGCGAGCGAACCGAAGTAATACCAGAAATTGAAATTCTTGGGCGCATAGTACTGGGCGACGTGCTCTTCCCAAAGCTTCGTGAACGGGAAGCGCGCATCGATCCAGCCCATCAGGCCCCGAGCCTTGGCGCCTTCACTCATGAAGCGGCCCCCTCTTCCTGGTGTTCACCGATGATGATGCGTGACTCACTGGGATACCAATAAGGCGGTATGGCAAGGTTGAGCGGTGCCGGCACCCCCTTGTAGACACGACCGGCGAGATCGTATTTGGAACCGTGGCATGGGCAGAAAAATCCGCCCGGCCATGCGTTGTCCACCGAACCGGGCTGCGGCTCGTAAAGGGGTATACAGCCGAGGTGGGTGCAAATACCGATGATGACACCGTACTCGGGCCGTATCGAGCGGGGCAGATTCTGGCAATACGGAGGCTGCTGAGTGGCGACCTCCGAGTGAGGATCCCGCAGCAGATTATTGAGCTCCGACAAGTTTTCCAGCTCTTTCGGCGTGCGGCGGAATATCCAAATCGGCTTGCCCCGCCAATCGACATCGATCTTCTGGCCGGGTTCGAGCTTACTGATGTCCACTTCGACCGGTGCGCCCGCCGCCTCCGCCTGGACGCTCGGCTGCCAATAGGTCAGGAAAGGCACGGCAGCATACGCCACGCCCACACCACCGACCACGCCAGCGGCCCCGGTGAGCAAACGCCGTCTTTTTAAATCCGGCCCCTGCGGTTTCATCCATACCCCCTTAGCTGGATTGGCGATAAAACGGCCAGAAAAAACGGCCAGGAAGGCCGGCTCTCGGGGCTCTCGAAATGCCACAATTCGCGCGCAGCGTGCAAGGATCTTACATAGCGCCGAAGTCGTCAAGCGCAGCCAAGCTGCCGCCCGCGAAGCGCCCGAGGCGCATCACACGGGATTGGGGTCGTCGAGAAAACGGTGTTCCAACGCGAGACTCGCGGCAAGTTGCTTGCCGAGTGCCTGAACGCCATAGCGCTCGGTCGCGTGATGGCCTGAGGCGAAGTAGTGGATCCCGAATTCCCGGGCCTCGTGGGTAGTGGGTTCAGAGATCTCGCCGCTGATATAGGCATCCGCCCCAAGGCTTACCGCCTCGCTGAGAAATCGCTGCCCGGCACCGCTACACCAGGCCACCCTGCGGATGACCGCCGGGCCAGCGCCCACCTGCAACGGCTCGCGGCCCAATCGGCAGGACAGCCGCTGTCCAAGCTCGGCCGCCGAGATCGGCGCCGCAAACCGGCCGAAGGCAAGCAGCCCGGGCACTCCACCGGCCTCGGCGTAGCCCTCTAGCTCGATTTCAAGGCGCTTTCCCAATTGGGCATTGTTGCCGAGCACCTCATGAACATCCAGGGGCAAATGATAGGCGATCAGACTGATACCGTGGCGCAGCAAAAGGCCCAGCCGTCGTGCCTTCAGCCCCGTCACCGACGGCGATTCGCCCTTCCAGAAATAGCCGTGGTGCACCAACACGGCGTCCGCCTCGGCCGCGATCGCTTGCTCGAGTAATGCAACCGAGGCCGTGACGCCTGTCACGAGGCGCGCCACCTCGGCTCGGCCCTCAACCTGTAATCCGTTGGGCGCGTAATCTGGGAATCGGCGTGCGCCGAGCAGCTCATCGCAGTAACGCACCAGCTCAGAAAGCGGTACCATGGCGCTATCGAGTCCTCGTCAGAATTGCGTGGCCAGGCTTGTCATCCTCGGGGCGTCTCCGCGTAGCGGCGCGGGGCAATGGAGTGCGAGATAGAACGGCGTGAGGCCGAACAAACGTATCGCTCAGTTCATAGTCAAGTATCTCGGCATCGGTGTCGCCGTCGCGCTGATTACGATCTGGCTGACCCCGGGCCTGATGCGCCCCGAACGGGCAGTCGTTGAGATCCACGAGGCTCCGTTGGCCAGCCAGGTTGCCATGGTGGGGACGACGGCCACGCCGAATTCCTACGCCGAGGCCGTCTTGCGCGCCGCCCCCGCAGTGGTGAACATCTATACCGCAAAACAAGTGGCCGAGTCACGTCACCCCTTTTTTGACGATCCAAGCTTACGTCGCTTCTTCGGCGAGCGAGGCGGCCCTCCCCGCCAACGTCTCCAGACGTCTCTGGGCTCCGGCGTGGTGATAAGCGGCAAAGGCTATGTGCTGACAAACAACCACGTGATCCAGGGCGCGGATGAGATCCAAGTGTTGTTGTCCGATGGGCGCACTGCTGCGGCCGTCGTTGTCGGTACGGATCCGGAAACCGACCTGGCCGTCCTCAGAGTCGGCCTCACGAAGCTTCCCGCCGTCACGCTCGGCCACTCCCAAGCCCTGCGGGTCGGCGATGTCGTGCTCGCCATCGGCAATCCCTTCGGTATCGGGCAGACGGTCACCCAGGGTATCGTCAGCGCCACCGGACGCAACCAGCTCGGACTGGCCACTATCGAGAACTTCATTCAAACGGATGCCGCCATCAATCCCGGCAACTCCGGCGGTGCGCTAATCAATGCGCATGGTGAGGTGGTGGGCATCAACACCGCGATTTTCAGCCGGACCGGAGGCTCGCTCGGCATCGGCTTTGCCATCCCAATCAGTCTCGCTAGCGGGGTCTTCAAGGGCATCGTCGAAGAGGGCCGCGTGATCCGCGGCTGGATCGGTATCCAGGTACAGAGCCTCACCCCGGAGCTGGCCAGTTCGCACGGGCTTGACGCGCCGGCGCAGGGGGTACTCATCGCGGATGTGTTGCGCGACGGGCCGGCTGCGCGTGCCGGCCTGGCTCCCGGCGATGTCGTGCTGAACATCAACGGCAAACCGGTCGCCGACATTCAGGCGCTGCTTACCATCATCACGGCCCAGAGGCCCGGTGCCACGATCGTGGTCTCGGGACTGCACAGCGGCGCGGCGTTCCAGCGCCGCGTTTCGGTCGAGGAACGGCCAAGCCGGCTATGATGGCCATAACGGTCGAGCGCTATTCGCTCTCGCTTTCGCAAACTTGGATTCTGTATTCGGCCGATCGGGCATGTGCGGTCAGCCCCTCGCCGCGCGCGATGGGTGCGGCGATGCGCCCCAAACGAGCGGCACCTTCGGCCGAGCAGTGGACAAGGCTGGTGCGTTTTTGAAAATCATAGACCCCGAGCGGCGAAGCAAACCGAGCCGTGCGCGAGGTCGGCAGCACATGATTGGGCCCCGCACAGTAATCGCCGAACACCTCGGCAGAATTCCGGCCTAGAAACACCGCGCCTGCATGCCGCACGGCGCTGAGCATCCGCTCGGGCTCGATCAGCGAGAGCTCCAGATGCTCAGGGGCGACGAAATTGACCACGTCAGCCGCCTCGGCAAGGTCGCGCACGCAGACGAGCGCGCCGCGGCTGTTGAGCGCGGCGCGAATAACCTCGGAGCGCTCCATTGCCGGCAAAAGCCGCTCCATTGCACTTTGCACCTGGTCAAGATACAGGGGGTCCGGACACACCAGCACGGCACGGGCGTCCTCGTCGTGTTCGGCTTGGGCGAACAGGTCCATTGCAATCCATTCCGGGTCGGTCTGGCCATCACAGACGATCAAGATCTCCGAGGGGCCGGCCACCATGTCGATTCCAACATGTCCGAAGACACGCCGCTTGGCCTCCGCCACGTACGCATTGCCCGGGCCGACGATCTTATCCACCGCCGCAATGGTCTCTGTGCCGTAGGCCAATGCACCGATCGCCTGTGCCCCGCCGAGGGTGAACAATCGATCCACCCCGGCGATCTGGGCCGCCGCTAGCACCAAAGGATTGATCTCACCTCCCGGGGCCGGAGCAAGCATGGTGATTTCATCGACGCCGGCAACGCGCGCGGGGAGCACGTTCATCAGCGCCGACGATGGATAGGCCGCCTTACCCCCGGGCACGTACACGCCCACGCGCTCCAGCGGCGTCACCTGCTGGCCGAGAATGCTGCCGTCGGGTTCCGTATAAGACCATGACTCGGTTTTTTGCCGCAGGTGGTAGGCACGGATTCGCTCCGCGGCGAGTTCCAAGGCTTCCCGCTGCGCCGTTGGCACTGCGTCCAGGGCTGCCGCCCAGCGCTGCGGCGGGATTTCCAGTTCCGCGACGGCGCTCGCCTCGATGCCATCGAAGCGGGCGGCATACTCGAGCACCGCAGCATCGCCGCGCTGGCGTACCGCCTCGAGTATCTCCGCGACGGTTTGCGCCACCTGCGCCGCCGCTTCGTCATTCCAATCCGTTAGCCGCCGGAGATTGTCCCAAAAATCCGGTTGTGTGGTACTGAGACGTTTGACTGTAAGCATTTGTGCTCCAGCGTGGTCAATTACCGGTTGCCCCGGGCGGTTCCGACTGGCGCTGCATTGCCGCTACGGCCGCCCGCATCCGCACCAGAAACGGCTTGATCAGTCCGTGCTTGGTCTTCATCGCCGCCCGGTTGACCACCAGACGCGAGCTGATATCCGCGATGTGCTCCAGCGGCGCCAAGCCGTTCGCCTGCAATGTGCTCCCGGTGTCTACCAGGTCGACGATCAAATCGGCCAGGCCAACCAGCGGTGCAAGCTCCATAGAGCCGTAGAGCTTGATCAGCTCGACCTGCCGCCCCTGCTCAGCGAAATAGCGCCGGGTGATGTTGACGTACTTGGTCGCGACACGAAGGCGCCGAGCAGATACGTTTGCGCCGGGCCGCCCCGCGACCATGAGACGGCATCGGGCGATCCCCAAATCCAACGGCTCATAGAGTCCCTGACCGCCGTACTCCATGAGCACATCCTTGCCGGTCACGCCGACGTCGGCACCACCGTACTCGACATACGTGGGCGCATCCACGGCACGCACGATCATCACCCGCACCCGCCCCAGCCCGGTGTCCAAAATCAGCCGGCGGCTCACCTGCGGGCGCTCGACGGGCTCGATACCGGCATAGCCCAACAAGGGCAGTGCCTCCGTGAGAATCCGGCCTTTCGGCAAGGCTATGAGCAAGGTGTCATCATCACTCATGGCAGAACGCCGCACGCGCTTCTCAGCCCGGCACACGCCGAATGTTGGCACCGAGCTGAGAGAGCTTTTCTTCGATGCACTCGTAGCCCCGGTCGACATGGTAAATACGATCCACGACCGTTTCCCCCGCCGCCACCAACCCCGCCAAAACAAGGCTCGCGGAAGCGCGCAGGTCGGTCGCCATGACGGGCGCCCCCATGAGCCGGGGCACGCCGGTACTGATTGCCGTACGCCCTTCCAGGCGCATGTCCGCACCCATGCGCTGCATCTCCAGCACATGCATGAAACGATTCTCGAAAACCGTCTCGGTGACCATGCCCACGCCGCTCGCCACGGCGTTGAGTGCACAGAACTGGGCTTGCATGTCGGTAGGGAACCCAGGATAGGGCGCGGTCCGCACCTTGACCGCACGCGGGCGTTCCCGAGCCATATCCAACTCGATCCAGTCCTTGCCTGTATTCACCCAGGCACCGGCCTCCTCGAGCTTGAGCAGTACCGCCTCCAGCAGCTCCGGTCGGGTATCCTTGACCTTGGCGCGCCCCCCGGCCATCACAACCGCCACCAGATAGGTTCCGGTCTCGATCCGATCGGGCAGCACGTCGTAATGGATTCCACAGAGCCGCTCCACGCCCTCGATCACGAGCGTGTCCGTGCCGGCGCCGTTGACGTGGGCGCCCATTCGGTTAAGGCAATTAGCCAGGTCAACGACTTCCGGCTCCCGGGCTGCATTTTCGATAACCGTGGTGCCCTTGGCCAACGTGGCTGCCATCATCAGATTTTCGGTGCCGGTGACACTGACGAGGTCCATTACCAGGCGCGCGCCGCGCAGCCGCTCGCAACGGGCCCGTATATAACCGTTCTCCACTTGGATCGTTGCACCCATCTGGCGCAACCCCTCCACGTGCAGATTGACCGGTCGATTTCCGATGGCACACCCGCCTGGCAGCGAGACATCGGCCTGCCCGTATCGGGCAAGCAGCGGTCCCAATACGAGGATCGAGGCTCGCATGGTCTTCACGAGCTCGTAAGGCGCGTGATGTTCGCGGATCTCGCGGGGATCGACCTCAATGTTCATGCGCTCATCGACAGTGAGCCGCACGCCCATCTGGCCCAACAGTTCCATCGTGGTGGTGATGTCATGCAAATCCGGCACACGGCCGACCCGACTGGCGCCGTCGGCAAGCAGCGTCGCCGCCAAGATCGGCAAAGCCGAATTTTTCGCGCCCGAGATGCGAATCTCGCCCTCCAGGGGGCAGCCGCCCTGGATAATCAGGCGCTCCATGGATCAGCCATTATCCGCCGCCCACTGCGCGGGGGTCAGGGTCCGCAGCGAGATCGCGTGCAACACATCGCTGTCGATGTGCTCCTGTAGCAGAGCGTATACCATCCGGTGCCGCTTGAGCATGGGGGTACCTTCGAAATCCGGAGTGACCACGAGCGCCTGAAAATGCCGCCCGTCACCATCGACCTCCACGCGCGCCTCGCTGAAACCGGCCTCGATCAGCTGCTTAATCTGCTGCGGGTTCATCATAAACGATCTCCTGTGTGGTCATGGCCATCCGCCTCGGCATCGGTCTGCGAGAATGGCAACAACCGCTCCACTCCACTGACCCGGGCGATCGTGAGGAGCGCTTGCGGTGCATTGACGAATTCCAGGGAATGGCCGGACGCGCGAACCACGCGCGTCCACTCGATCAAAAGCGCCAACCCCGCGCTGTCGACTCGTTCGACCCCGGAGAGATCGACACAAAGGCGCGGGCCCCGCTTGAAGACGGATTCGAGATCCTGGCAAAGCCCGGGGACCGCATCGAAAGTCAGCTCGCCGAGCAGCGCCAGTTTCCCTTCGTCCTCGCGCACGCGATGCGTTGCACTCACGACGAGGGTATGCCCTTGGCGTTACGCTGCGAGAGCTGCTCGATCAGCGCATCGAGGCCATGGCGCCGGATCTCGGAGCGAAAAGAGCTGCGGTAGTTCTGAACCAGGCTGACGCCGTCAACGATCACGTCGAAGACCTTCCAGCCGGCGTCCCGCTTCTTGTAGAGCTTGTAGTCCAGCGCGATGGGCGGCCCATCGGATTGCTTGATACTGGAGCGCACGGTTACCCGGCCCGTGCGCGCCTCGGAATGCATCGGCTCGAACTCAACGCTCTCGCCTGAATATTCGGCCAGCGATCTGCCATAGGTGCGCACCAATAGCTTGCGAAACTCGCCAACGAAGCGTTCGCGCTGCGCGGGCGTAGCGGTGCGCCAATCCTGCGCCAGCACGAAACGGCTCATGAGCTCGAAGTCGAAGTGCGGCAGCACCAACTCCTTGACCAAGTCATAGATCATGGAGGGATCCCGCTGCAACTCCTGGCGATGCTCTCTGATGGCTTGCAGCGTCTTCTCGGTCGTCTGCCGCGCCAGCGCATCCGGTGGCAGCTCGGCCGCCGTTGCGCTGAACAAGCCCATCGCCGCAGCCAGCCAAGCCACGGCCAATGTCACCATGATCGAGCGTATCAAGGCTTTTGCTCTCCACCCGCGTTGCTGTCCGAGGCACCCGAGGCCTTGCTATACAGGAACTGACCGATCAACTGTTCGAGCACGACGGCCGATTGGGTCAGCATGATCTCGTCACCGGACTTGAGCACCTCTTCCATACCTCCGGGTTGCAGGCCGACATACTGTTCACCCAGCAAACCGGCAGTGTAAATGCTCGCGCTGGTATCCTGCGGTAGGTTGGCATACTTGTCGGAAATGGTCAGCACTACCCGTGCCTCGAATGTCTGCGGATCGACGTCGATCTCCTCTACCCGGCCAACGGAAACCCCGGCCAGGGTCACCGGTGCCCGCACCTTCAGGCCACCGATGTTCTGAAATAGGGCAATCACATCGTAGCCGCGCGTCTGTTGGAAAGCGGATATATTGCTGACCCTCAAGGCCAATATCAGCAATGCACCCAAGCCCAGCAGGACAAACAGCCCCACCCCAATCTCCAGCAACCGCGAATTCTGCATGCGCCCTGCCCGTCCGTTTGCTACCACGCTCAGTCGAACATGAGCGCAGTGAGGATGAAATCCAGGCCCAGCACCGCCAGCGAGCTGTGCACCACCGTCCGTGTCGTGGCCCGGCTCACGCCCTCCGAGGTCGGCGTGCAATCGAAGCCCTCGAACACGGCCGTCCAGCTGACAACAAAGCCAAAAACCAGGCTCTTGAGCACTCCGTTGACTACATCGTCAGTGAAACTGACCTGCGCCTGCATCTGTGACCAGAACGCGCCGCTGTCCACTCCCAGCAGCACTGTGCCCACGAAATAGCCGCCGAACACACCGACGAGCGTGAAGATCGCGGCGAGCAGCGGCAGCGCGATCATCCCACCGAGCAATCGCGGCGCCACCACGCGGCGTTCCGGATCCACCGCCATCATCTCCATTCCGGAGAGCTGCTCGGTGGCCTTCATCAACCCGATTTCCGCTGTCAGCGCCGAACCCGCCCGGCCGCTGAAAAGCAAAGCCGAGATGACCGGACCCAACTCCCGGGTCAGCGACAGCGCCACCAGCACCCCCAGCGAGTGCTCGGCACCAAAATCCACCAGCGTATAATATCCTTGCAGACTCAGCACCATGCCGACGAAAAGCCCGGAGACGACGATGATGAGCAGGGAAAGCACGCCGGTGAAATAAATTTGAGCGATCACCAGACCGGGGCGGAGTAATAACGCCGGCATTCCGAACAGCACGCGCAGCAGAAACAGGTGCCCGCGCCCAAGACGCGCGGTGGCGGCAAGCGTCTGTGCGCCGAACAGCCGTAGCCATTCGATCATGAAACGAATCCCTTGGCACCGCCCGTGCCGAGCAAATCCTCCTCGAGGGAGGCGGCCGGATAGTGAAACGGTACCGGCCCATCAGGTAGGGCATTGAAGAACTGACGGACCCATTCGGATGAGGACTCGCGCAGCGCCCGTGGAGAGCCGGATTCTACAATCTTACCTTCGGAGATCACATGAACGCGGTCCGCGATCTCCGAGGTCTCCGCCACGTCGTGCGAGACGACGATGCTGGTCAAGCCGAGGGCGTCATTCACCAGGCGAATGAGCTGCACCAATATTCCCATGGAAATGGGATCCTGTCCGGAGAAAGGTTCGTCATACATGACGATCATCGGATCCAGGGCGATGGCTCGCGCTAATGCCACGCGGCGCGCCATGCCGCCCGAGAGTTCGGCCGGGTAAAGATTGCGGGCGCCGCGCAAGCCAACCGCCTCGAGCTTGATCAGCGCCAGATGGCGGATCAGCGCCGGCGGCAGGCGGGTATGCTCCCGCAACGGGAAGGCCACGTTCTCGAAGCAGTTCAGATGAGTGAACAACGCACCGCTTTGGAAGAGCAAGCCCATGCGCTTGCGCAGCTCATAGAGCTGTGGGCGCCTGAGCGCATGGACGTCCAACCCATCGACCCGAATTCTTCCCGCATCCGGATGCAGTTGTCCGCCGATCAGCCGCAGCAAAGTGGTCTTGCCGGTGCCACTCGGGCCCATGATCGCGGTGACCTCACCCCGGCGGATTCCGATATCCAAGCCCGCAAAAATCTGCTGCCGCCCGCGGGAGAAATGCAAGTTCTCGATCTCGACGACGCAATCGCTGTGTTGATCACCCGCATCAGTTGCCATGTGCAATCGCTTGAGTCGTTGCCGGACCCGACGCCGTACGCCGGAGCAACGGCAGAACGGTTCTCGACGAGCTTGGCAAAAGCCTAATTTTTGGCGAGCGCCGCGAGTATCCGGCATCGCTTGACCACAGTCAAATCACCAACCCGCCGCCGGTGGAATGCACAGCCCGAGCGCCCGCACGTCTGCTCGCCGCGGAAAACCGCGATGCCAAGTGGGCATGGTCGCGCGGAGATCGTAGCCGCCCGTCTATGGCAAGCGGGACATTGCTATTGGTATAGCCATCGGGTCCAATAGAGCTACTCAGCCAAAGGATGTAACAGAGCGCGCGCTGGCCTGGCGTGGGCAGTCTACCCTATTTCTCGACGGTCGAGAGCTTCAATGACCACAGCAGAAAATCGCAGGCACGACGCCGGAAGGGTCGCTCGTCTATCGTTTCTTGCCGTGCAAAGCCCACCGAGCGAGGCTCATTGCGCCATCGGTCGATCACAAGGAGGCGCAGCATGACCGACTCGGATACCCTGCATCCACCGTCGCGGCAACGGGCCACCGATGAGGATCTCTGTCAACTCGGCCGTGACGTCATAGAGGTGGAGGCGGCCTCCATTCTGGCGCTTCGCCAGCGCATCGACCACGAGTTCGCGCGCGCCTGCCGTCTACTGCTCAACTGCCGGGGTCGCGTGGTCGTTACCGGCATGGGAAAATCGGGACATATCGGTGGCAAGCTGGCGGCCACCTTGGCGAGCACTGGGACACCGGCTTTTTTCGTTCACCCGGGGGAAGCCAGTCACGGCGACCTCGGCATGATCACGGTGAACGATGCGGTCATTGCCTTATCCAACTCCGGTGAGACCCGCGAGATCACGACCCTCCTACCTTTGATCAAGCGCCTGGACGTCTCGCTCATTGCCCTGACGGGCAACTCGCACTCCACGATCGCCCGTGCCGCTTCGGTGCACATCGATATCAGCGTCACGGAGGAAGCCTGTCCGCTCGGCCTGGCCCCAACCTCGAGCACCACCGCGGCTTTGGCAATGGGCGATGCACTGGCCATCGCGCTGCTCGATGCGCGGGGATTCACTCGCGAGGATTTCGCGCGATCTCATCCCGGCGGTGCGCTGGGCCGACGCCTGCTGCTGCGCATAGAGGACGTCATGCACGTGGGTGAGCGCATTCCGCGGGTCGCCCCGGAAACGCTATTGAGCCACGCCCTGGTGGAGATGACCAACAAAGGACTAGGCATGACTACCGTCGTCGATACCGAGGGCCGTGTACTGGGTATCTTTACCGACGGTGACCTGCGCCGTGCGGTGGATCGTCAGCTCGATGTGCACGTTACCCGGATGGCTGAGATCATGACCCCCGGCGCTCGCACCCTTTCCGCCGACAGCCTGGCCGCGGAGGCGCTGCAGCTCATGGAGCGCCATAAGATCAATGCCTTGTTGGTGGTGGACAGCGAGAACCGTCTTATCGGGGCGCTGAACATGCACGATCTCCTGCGTGCCGGTGTGGTCTGATGTCGGCATTTGCCGATGCCTATTGCGCGCGCCCCGACGCGGAGGTGATCGCGCGCGCGGCACGGATACGCTTGCTGGTGCTGGATGTCGACGGCGTCCTCACGGACGGGACCCTCTACATTGGCCCGCATGGCGAGGCCATGAAGCCGTTTCACAGCCATGACGGCAAAGGCGTCGCCATGGTCATTGCCTGCGGCATCGAGGTCGCCCTGTTGAGCGCTCGCGGCTTCGTCGCCGTGGCCAGAAGAGCGCGGGAACTGGGCGTTCGCCACGTGATCCAGAACACGTGCGACAAGCGCCGTGCGCTGGACGCGCTGTGCCAGCAACTGGAGATCGTGGCGAGCGAATGCGCTTATGTGGGCGACGACATCGTCGACCTTGGCGCCGTGCGCACCGCCGGCTTGGGCATCGCGGTAGCGGACGCCCACCCCCGCCTTGCCGCAGCCTGCCGCTGGCAGACCCGACGCCCGGGCGGTCGCGGCGCCGTGCGGGAAGTCTGTGAATTACTGCTCGCGGCCCGCGGGCGTCTGCAGGATCTATTGGAGCAGCATGGCTAGCCTCAATCGCAATCGCCTGTTTCCGTTCGGGGCAGTGGTAGCGCTGGCAATTCTGGCGTGGTGGCGATTCGATGAACGGCAGCCGGAGCAACGGCCATCGGAGCAAACCCAAACCACCTATTATTTCGCCGACTTCAGCCTTCATGTGACGCGCCCGGACGGTCGCACCGACTATACGGTGCGCGGCAAGCGCATGGTTCACTACCAGCAAGCCGACGTATCGATCATCGAGCAACCGGTATGGACAGTGTATATGCCCTCCGGCGCCCCCTGGTACGGACGCTCCGACAATGGCCGCATGTGGGCCGGTGGCAGCGAGGTGCTGCTCCGTGGCAAGGTTCGGCTGAATCGCCCAGCGAGTTCGGTCAATCCTTCCATTGCGCTGGAGACGCAGCGTCTGCACCTTCTGCCTCATGAAGACTACGCCGATACCGACACGCCGGTGACGGTCTACGGACGTGATTTCCACATCGACGCCACGGGTGCCCGGGCCTGGATGCGCACGCAGCGCGTTCAGTTGCTCGCCGAGGTCGAGGGGTACTATGCAGCAGCGAGTCACTGAGCGGTGGATCGTCTGGTCGCTGGCCATTGTCACCATGATCACACTATTGGCGCCGTACTCGAGCAGCGTCGCCCGCAACAGCGACCGTGACCAACCCATCAAGCTCAGCGCGAACCAGGCCGAGGTCGATAACGTCAAGGGGGTGAGCGTCTACCGCGGTGACGTCGTGCTCATCCAAGGGACGCTGAAAATCACCGGCAACGTCATGCATGTCTACTACGCCCCGGCCAGTCGCGAGCTTGATCACATTGTCGTCGAGGGGGATCCGGCAAGCTACCGTGAACTGCCCGAAGGCGAGAACGAGTACGTGCACGCCAAGGCGCCGCGCATGGAATACTATGCGAGCGGACCGCGCAGAATCCGCCTATTGGAAGGCGCCACCCTATGGCAGGGCTCCAACACCTTCCGGGGCCACCAGGTTCTCTACGATATCGAGGCGGATCAGGTCGAGGCGCATTCCGGTAAGGACAAGACGAACCGAATTCATATTACGATCTATCCCAATCAGAGACAGGGCAAGGACGCAGACAAGAGCCAATGAGTACACCCCAGCCAGTTCCCAGCAACGAGCTCAAAGCCACTGGGTTGACCAAGCACTACCGCCGTCAGCCGGTGGTCCGGGATGCCTCGTTGCACATCCAAAGCGGTGAGATCGTCGGCTTGCTTGGCCCCAACGGGGCCGGCAAAACGACCTGTTTTTACATGATCGTCGGGCTGGTACCGGCCGACGGCGGACGCATCGCCTTGGACGGCCATGACATCACGCGCCTACCGATGCATGCCCGCGCCCGCTTGGGCATCGGTTACTTGCCACAGGAGGCCTCGGTCTTTCGCAAGCTGACGGTGGCTCAGAATCTGATGGCCATTCTCGAGCTGCGCCGGGGGCTCTCGCGAGTCGAGCGTCGGCGCATCATGGAAGGCCTGTTGGAGGAGTTCCACGTGGCGCACCTGCGCGATCAACTCGGCATCAGTCTCTCCGGCGGTGAGCGCCGGCGGGTGGAAATCGCCCGTGCCCTGGCGGCGGATCCGCGCTTCGTCCTGCTCGACGAGCCTTTCGCCGGTGTCGATCCCATTTCGGTGGGCGACATCAAGGATATCGTCCGGCATCTGGTTGCCCGAGGAATCGGTGTGCTCATAACAGATCACAACGTGCGCGACACGCTCGGCATTGTCGATCGGGCGTACATCCTGAGCGGCGGCAAGATGATCGCCGAGGGCTCTGCGGAAGCCGTGCTTGCCGACGATCAGGTCAAGGCGGTCTATCTAGGGCGTAATTTTCGCCTGTGACGAACGCCCAGCTTCTGGCACCATAAGAAATCGATCAACAGCTGCGCTACTCTGTAATGTGATACGTTTCAATCACGGACGTTACGCGGTAGCCGCTTGGGAGCTTCGCCAGCACAGCGAAACATGAAACAGTCGCTTCAGCTTCGCCTGCGTCAGCAGCTCACAATGACTCCCCAGCTTCAGCAGGCCATACGCCTGTTACAGCTGCCCACCCTTGAGCTGCGGACGGAGATACAGCAGGCCCTCGAGTCCAACCTGATGCTCGAACTCGCCGAGGAGGCCGATAACAGCTTCGATGAGACGGAGCTGCTCGTGAGCCCTTCGGAGCGTGAATACGAGACCGAGCGGGGGGCCGAAAGCGCGGCGCAGAATCGCGAGGACGCGGCACAAACCGAGCGACTGAGCGATGATCTGCCGATGGACACGACGTGGGAGGATGTCTACAACGGCACGACCGTGTACAGTGACCCGGGCTATACAGAGGAGCGGGATCCTTTTGCCAATCAAAGCGAGGGCGGTCAATCACTACAGGATTACTTGTCCTGGCAAGCCCAGCTCAATCGCTTCTCGACCCGGGAGCTTACCATCGCCGAGGCCATCATCGATGCGGTGGGCGACGACGGTTATCTGAGCTGCCCCCTGGATGAAATCCATATGGCGCTTCCCGCAGAATGGGGCGTGTCCGCGGAGGAAATGGAAGCCGTTCTGGGCCAGGTTCAGCACTTCGACCCGGTGGGCGTTGCAGCGCGCGACCCGCGGGAGGCGCTGCTGGTCCAGCTCGACCAACTCGAGCCCGAGACGCCGTGGCTCGCGCAGGCGCGGCAGCTCATCGACCAGTACCTTGGGCTGGTCGCCAAGCGGCAATTCGCCCAACTCAAGCGTAGGCTGCGCCTCGACGAGGAAGCCCTTCAGCAGACACTGGCGCTGGTCCAGACGCTCGATCCCCGGCCCGGCTTGCGCATCAGCAGTGCGCGACCCGAATACATTATTCCGGATGTTTACGTGCGCAAGGAAAATGGCTCATGGCATGTGGAGGTCAACCCGGATGCCTATCCGCGTGTGCGCGTCAACAGCCAGTATGCAGGGCTCGTGCGTCGCGGCGACAACAGCCGTGACAACTCGGTCATGCGACAGCACCTCCAGGAAGCGCGTTGGCTGATCAAGAGCTTGCATTCGCGCAATGAAACCTTGCTGAAGGTGGCACAGTGTATCGTGGAGCGGCAACGGGATTTTCTCGAGCACGGCGCTGAGGCAATGAAACCCTTGGTGCTGCGCGAGGTGGCCGAAGCAATCAATATGCACGAATCCACCGTATCGCGCATCACGAGCCAAAAGTACCTCAGGGCGCCGAGCGGGACCTACGAGTTCAAGCATTTTTTTTCGAGCCATGTTCAGACGATGGACGGGGGAGAATGTTCCGCGACGGCGATACGGGCCCGAATTCGGCGTTTGATCGCCGACGAAGACTCGTCATGCCCGCTCAGCGACAATCAGCTAACCGAGCGACTTCAGGCTGACGGCATTAATGTGGCGAGAAGGACGGTGGCCAAGTATCGTGAGTCCATGAGTATCGCGTCATCCACAGAGCGCAGGCGTCTGGCCTGATCACCGAGAGGGCGTTATGCAAATCGATATCACTGGGCACCACGTGGAAGTCACTGAGGCGTTACGCGATTATGTGGCGTTGAAATTCGACAAGCTGGAGCGGCACTTCGACAACGTGGTCGATGCGCACGTCGTTTTGACCGTCGAGAAACTGACCCAGAAAGCGGAGGCGACGCTCAACTTAAGCGGGGCCAAACTCTATGCCGATGCGCTTGATGAGGACATGTATGCTGCAATCGACGCTCTGATCGACAAGCTCGACAGACAAGTCGTCAAGCACAAGGAAAAGCGGGCGGATCACCATCGCCGGGAAGGCTCGGTAAGCCAAGCTCTCGAACAGTAACGAGCCGGTGGGCGGGATGCAGGACCCTGGCCCGTGCGAATATCGCACGTGAGGAACGTCTCAAATTTCGTCCATTGGGGCATTGGACAATGAACGTTGTCAACCTGTTAGTCCCTGAGCGTATCCGCTGCGGGGTTCATGTCACCAGCAAAAAACGCAGTTTGGAAGTTCTCAGCGTGCTCCTCGCTAACACGATGGGCGAGCCCACTGACAGAACGATTTTCGAGCATCTGATCGGACGGGAGCGCCTAGGGAGCACTGGGCTCGGCAAAGGCGTTGCATTGCCGCATGCCCGCGTAGACGGAATCAGCGACACATTAGGCGCTCTGATCCGACTCGACCAGCCGATTGACTTCGATGCCATCGACAAGCAACCGGTTGATTTGCTATTCGCCTTGATTGTGCCGAAGCATTTCACCGACGAGCATCTACGCATTCTCGCGGCCTTGGCGGAGCTATTCAGCGATCACGCCTTCTGCGAACGATTGCGCAGCAGCCAAAGCGAAGAGGAGATTTACCAGCATATCAGTCGCTGGCAAGCCAGCCAGCAAGGCGCCTGAGCCGGCGTTATAAACGATGTGCCCTCACTACCTGGGGGATGTGGCAATAGACAAAGGAATACCCTGGCAGACGACTCCCGGTAATGACCAACCGAACGGCCGACAGCGAAACCGGCCGCAATTGCGCGAGCGTAAGTGATCGAGCTCGGCCGTGCGTGGCGTTCAAATCGGTCGGAGAGAGGGAATGCGGAATACAGTAAGACTAGGGAATATCAGGCTCGACTGCGCCGCACTCGCCCGCGCACTAGATGCACCGAGGCCGTTGGCTGCGGACCTCCCCAGCCACCTGCACTTGCCGGAAACGGCGAGCTGTTGGGTGGGTCGCGAACCCGCCGCGTCGATTCGGTTATTGCCGTCCTGCCCGCTGCCTGATGCCGCGGACGCACCATTGCTCTGGATTGACACCTCCCACATCAGCGCCGCTCAGCGTCGCGACTACCGGCTGCAATCGCCGCTAAT
>NZ_JBXWZQ010000029.1:0-3159 GCF_059432795.1 Nitrococcus sp.
CGTGGACTGATCAGACGTGAGCTGTGGGATAGCTGCGGCTAGAGCCCCTTTAGATGATCTCCGACAGCGCCTACCCCGCTTTGGGTGGCGATCGGCACCGACACCAGGAGATTTTAGGTGAACAAGGTTGTCTCTCTTGGAACTTGGGCCTATGCGTCCCAACGTGGAAAAAAATGCCGCGTTAGTTCGCGGGCCATAAAAATGGAGCAAGCGTAGATGTCCCCTTCGCTGACCGTGCTGCGTCTCTATAGCGCGCTCCTCCGAATGGCCACGCCGAACTCCGGCCTGACGAAGCTCGCCTTCAATCCGGTGACCAACCGGCTCTTCGGTCGTCTGCAGCGGCAAGGTCGTCACCGGTTGCCAACGACAACGCTGGAGGGGGTGCCGCTGGAAGCTGATGTCCGAGATTATCACGGGCGCATCCTTTGGCTCTTCGGCTCGAACGACTTCAAGGTAACTCGGCTCGCGCGGACGGTTCTGCGAGAGGGCGACGTGTTCCTTGACATCGGGGCCAACTACGCCTCGGTGGGCCTCGGCGTGGCGTCGCGCTTCGGCCCTTCCGTTCCGGTCCACCTTTTCGAGCCGCAGCCCGCGCTGGCCGAGACAGTGGCTGCCGGCATCGTCTCCGCCGGTCTATCCGATACGGTCACACTACACCGTTGCGCGCTATACGAGTCCTCTGGGACGCTGGCTCTGCGCGTGCCGGTCGCCCATTCGGGCATGGCCACGCTCGAGGCGGACAAGGCGCTCCACGGAGAGACGCGCGAGATCACGGTCGCGACGAATGAGACTGCAGCCTATGTCGCGCCCCTTGTAGGCGAGCATCCCTTCGGCGTAAAGATCGACATCGAGGGTGCCGAGCCGAAGGTTCTGCCCGCGCTGACTGCCATGTCGGGTCTTCGCTTTTGCATCTTTGAGGGGGCGAACAACCAGGAGGAACTGTTCGAGTTGTTTAATCGCGCGGGCTTCACGATATTCGGCCTGCGCCGCAGCGTATTGGCTGTCACGCTCTCTCCGGTGCGCCGCCTCAAGGATTTCCGCGACCACCACGACTTCATAGCCCTGCGCGGGGTGGCGCGCCCGGACGCCCCGATCGTGTCGCTCAATGAATTGGATCGTTTGGCGCAGGGTTAACTTGAAAGGCGCGCATACATCTCTCTGACCTGCCGCGTCTTCGCGGACCAGGTGAAGTTGCTCAAGACTGTCGTGCGGGTGGCGGCGGAGGGGACGGTGAAAGAAGCTGGATCGGCGAAGAGGTCGCTCAGGCGATCGCGCAAGGCGGCGGCGACCTCGGACCTTTTGCCGATAGGGATCGTGTAGCCCGTCCCGGGGCTCACAAGTTCGCCCGGGCCTCCATAATGAAAGACGAGCGGGACGGTCCCTAGGGCCATCGCCTTGAGCACAACGCCACCTAACTCGCGGATCGAGGGGAATGCGAGGATATGGGCGCGGCTGAGGATCTCTAGCACGCCCTCATGCCCAATCCGCCATCGCCATCAACCGACGAGACCTCCGCGAGCCACGAGCACCCCCAGCAGACCGAGACCGATCCTATGCCGAGCACCACGCACCAGCTCCGCAACGCCGAAGTGACCTTTCGCGGCACGATACTCTCGAACGCCACGCACGTGTCGGTCACCGAGCCGGATGCGCGGCTCTAGAAGAAATCGCCGGGCGCAGATGCGATACTGTGTTTCATGGGTGAGGAGGGAAAAGCGGACATTCCGGGGGACTGAGAGCCCCGACGCAAGGCTGATGGAGAACCGCAACGGGCTCGCGGTGCAGGCGGACTTGAGCCACGCCTACGGCCACGGCGAGCGCAAGGCGGCCCTGGAGATGTTCATCCGGCATCCGCCGGGCTTGACCCGTCGCCTGACGCTCGGCGCGGACAAGGCTTACGACAGCGCCGACTGCGTCGCCGCGCTCAGGCGGATGGTCGTGACACCGCATGTTGCGCAGAAGTCCCGGCATTCCGCCATCGACGGACGAACCACGCAGCATTCGGGCTATACCTTGTCCCAGCGGCACCGGAAAAAGATCGAGGAACCCTTCGGCTGGGCCAAGACCGTGGGTGGCATGGCCCAGACCGTTCACCGCGGCCTCGACAGGGTCCGTGCGCAGTTCACGATGACCATGGCGGCCTGCAGCGCGCCAGGGGACCGAAACTACTCGCGGCCTGATGGAGCAAGAGCCGAAGACCTGGCGCATCGCCCGCAAACCGTCTGCCTGAAACCTGTTGATCGGGAGAATTTTTTCGCCCGACTTCTTCAGCAGCCTGCGCACATCATGGATATCGGTATTAAGGACCCAGGATTTTGGGTAGCTCAGCTTTGGACCAAGTGCGATGGATACTTTCGGGTTGAAGGTCGACCTGTGACTCCTGCGGTAGCGGATTGGAAATGGGCTGACTTAGGCGCGGGTTTGCGCGCCGCATCACCCGCGAGAGCCGTTACAGGCAAGGGCATGTCGGCCATGAACGCGCTCAGCGCGGCGCGCTCGGCTGGCCAGTCGATCAACTGGCTGAGGTCCGGGTCGCCCAGCACGAGGTTCTCGGCCACGGTCATCGACGGGACGAGCGTGAAATGCTGATAGACCATGCCGAGGCCCAGCTTCTGCGCCGCGCGGGGCGAGGGGATGTCGACCTCGGAGGCATCGAGGATCACCGCGCCATCATCGGCGCGGTAGGTGCCTATCAGGCATTTGACCAGCGTGCTCTTGCCCGCGCCGTTCTCGCCCAGAAGCGCATGGAATGTGCCCGGCGCGATCTTGAAGGAAACCGCATCGAGCGCGGTGAAGCCGCCGAAACGCTTGGTCAGGTTCCAGATTTCCACACTGGGCGGTGCTTTTCTGGCGGGATCGGGAAGATGGGTCATCGGTTGATCGACACCTCTCCGGGCGCGCCTTCCAGCGCCTTTTGCCGCGACGAGCTGTAGATCAGAAGCGCAAGCGTCAGGAAATAGGGGGCCGCCCCGTAAAGGTAATAGTTCGCCGTGATGCCCACGGTCTGCAGCGCCGGACCGAGCGCCGTCGCCCCGCCGAAGAGAAGCGAGGCGTAAAAGCACCGTATCGGGTCCCACCGGGCGAAGATCACCAGCGCCACGGCCATCAGCCCCTGGCCCGAGGACAGCCCCTCGTTCCACGTGCCGGGAAAGTAGAGCG
>NZ_JBXWZQ010000030.1:0-62052 GCF_059432795.1 Nitrococcus sp.
CGCGCTTGACTGCCTCGGCATCCCGGGCAGACCTCGATCGAAGCCGCGAACCGCTGCCGATAACGGGGAGGGTGGGGCGAATCGAATCCTGCCAACCTGCGAAGCCAATTGCAAAAAGCGCAACCTGACGGCGGCGCCCGGCAAATCACCGGCTTGGTGGATCGAGCTTTCATTTTACTTTAGGGGTTGTGAAAAGAATTCGGCAGGCTAGGATGGCGTGAAAGAAGATCATCGGGATGCGGGGGTGGCGTACAGCCAGGAAATGCGAACGACAATGTACCGGATAATTGCCGCGCTTCCCCGCCGCACGAAACAACTCATCATGGTCGGGGCGGATGCGGCCATGCTGCCGCTTGCCGTGTGGTCCGCTTTCGCCCTGCGCTTCGGTACGGTGGCGCCGCCGTATCTCACGCGTTTTTGGTGGCTGTTCATAGCGACGCCGTTGTTGACCATTCCCATACTGCATGCGCTTGGTCTGTACCGGGCCGTGGTGCGGTATATGAGCACACAGGCGGTGTTTGCCGTGGTCAACGGGGTGGGGATATCGGCGCTGCTGATCATCGCGATGAGCTTGATGATCAATATGCGCGGCTTGCCGCGCTCAGTGGTGCTGCTCTACGCGTTGCTCGCCTTGCTGTATATCGGCGGCACCCGGTTTCTCATCCGCGCCTCGCTGCAAAGCCTCATCCGGCGGCGTACGAACAAAGAGCCGGTCGTCATCTACGGGGCCGGTGCGGCGGGACTGCAATGCGCCGCCGCGCTGCTGAGCGGCAACGAGTACGAGCCCGTGGCTTTCGTGGATGACGACCCCGCCCTACAGGGCATGGTCATGCACGGCATCAGGGTTCACTCGCCGGAGATACTGCCGAAGCTGACCGAGACCCTCGAGGTCGTCTATGTGCTGCTGGCGATGCCCTCGCTATCGAGGATGCGGCGCAATGCCATTCTCACCCGCCTGGAGCCGTTGCCGGTGCACGTCAAGACCTTGCCCGGGCTGGCGGATCTGGTCTCCGGGGCCGCGCGGGTCGACGAGTTCCGCGAGGTCGACATCGAGGATCTGCTGGGGCGCGATCCGGTAATTCCCGAGCCGCGCCTGTTGGGGCAGTGTATCCAAGGCAAGGCGGTAATGGTCACCGGAGCGGGGGGAACGATCGGCAGCGAGCTTTGCCGTCAGATCCTGCGGCAGTCTCCGCGGGTGTTACTGCTGTATGAGTTCGCCGAACCCGCCTTGTACCAAATCGAGCGGGAGCTGCGCCATATTGTGCAGGCCGAGGCGTTGGCGGTCGAGCTGATACCGCTCTTGGGGTCCGTCACGGAACGCGCGATGCTGCGTCGCGTGATGTCCGTATGGGCGGTGCATACGGTCTTTCACGCGGCGGCTTACAAGCATGTGCCGCTCGTCGAGCAGAATTACGTCAGCGGGGTGCGCAACAACGTCCTCGGCACATGGTATGCGGCCGAGGCGGCATTGGCCTGCGGGGTCGAGCGTTTCGTGCTGGTTTCGACGGACAAGGCCGTTCGCCCGACCAACGTGATGGGGGCGAGCAAGCGCCTGGCAGAGCTGGTGTTGCAGGGCTTGAATGATCGGTGCACCCGGGATGCGACGCTGACGACGCGTTTCTGCCTGGTACGGTTCGGTAATGTGCTCGGCTCCTCGGGCTCGGTGGTGCCGCTGTTTCGCGAGCAGATTCAGCGCGGCGGCCCCGTCACCGTTACCCATCCCGAAATCACCCGCTACTTCATGACCATCCCGGAGGCGACGGCGCTCGTCATTCAGGCGGGCGCCATGGGCCGGGGCGGGGAGGTCTTCGTGCTGGACATGGGTGCTTCCGTGAAAATCGTGGATATGGCCCGGCGCATGATCCAGCTGGCGGGCTATGAGGTATGCGACGCGGATAATCCCCACGGCGACATCGCCATCGAATTCACCGGCCTGCGTCCGGGCGAGAAACTCTATGAGGAGCTTTTGATCGGCGATGAGGACGCCGCCACGCAGCACCCGATGATCCGTCAGGCCCAAGAGTCCTTCTACCCCTGGCATCAGCTCAAGCCGTATCTGGAGCAACTGACGCGCGCCTGCGATCGCTTCGACTGCGAGGGCGTGCGTACGCTGCTCTTGGAGACCGTGAGCGGATTCACTTCGACGCAGGACATTCACGACCTGATCTGGCAGCGCGAGCCGCGTCCCTCGGTCGCGCTCGTGCGCAATATCGAAGACGGGCGGAATGTCGCCGCCTCGCGCGCTCAGCTGCCGAAGCCTTAGCGCTCGGCCGGCCACGGCGGCTTGACCAGCGTATACGAGAACGCAATACCGGCGAGGAGCAGCCAGAAAAAGCGAAAGTCGATGTGTGTCCAGCGGAAATTCATGAGCGCCGCAAGAAGCGTTAAGCCGGCGGTACCCAGTAGAAATAAAAACATCCGCTGGGACATCGCTTGGCTACGGTAAGCTTGCCATACCCACCGGCTGAGATGTATGGCTCCACCAAGGTAGATGAGTCCTCCGAGAAACCCTAAGCGCACGAGCATAACCAGATAGCTATTGTGTAGGTCCGGCTGTTCGGCGAGGCTGGGAAAACCGTCTGCAGTGGCGAACTCATGCGTTACGACCGTGCTGGGACCCCAGCCCAGAAAAGGTCGCTCGAGCAGTTTTTCGAAGCCGTACACATCGAGGGAGAGCCGAACGCTGATTGTTGAGGGAATGTGAGACCAGTCCATCAAGGCGGCGTCTTTAAGTAGGATGAAACGCCGCAGAATTACTTCGCTGTTAGCAAAAAGAATTCCCAGCAAGCAGACCGCGACAATGACTGCGCCAATCAACAATTTGAGAATTTGTCCCCGAGTCAGCTTGTTGAGCTCTCTCCTGTAGCTATAGGTTACAAAGGCAAGCAACGAAATCCCGACTAGGATCAGCGCCAGCCAGGTTGTGCGGGATTGGGTGATGATGATTGCCTGAAGGAGCAATAGGGAAATTGCGGCCCAGGCAATAGAAGTGAAAATCCAAGTCACGTGATTTTTCAGATGCAAGTTCCACGGCCCGGCTAGAAGTAGCCAGCCGAGGAGTGCCGTGGCCGTATAAAGCCCAGCGGCCGCCGCCGTAAAGCCGATTCCGGACCGCCGACCTTCCGTCAGAGTCGAGAGCCATTGTGCCCAGTCGAACTCCATTGCCAAAGAAGCGACTAAGCTCACGAAGGCCAAGCCTAGAACAATTCGGATGCGCTGCTCGTTCCCCGCGCACCACCAGGCCGTGACGACGAAGAGCCACAGGCTGAACCAGCTCAATGCCGCCCGTGGCTGCTCGGAGGCGAGCCCGGGGTGGTGGTGCATGGCCCACAGCGTGTTGCCCAGCAGGTAGACGCCGGCGATGAGCACGAGCTTGAACATCGGCTCACACCGAATGCGCGGCCACTCGCCGGGAAGTTGCGCGAAAAAGGCAAGCAGGCACACGCCCAGGGCGACGTTGGCAAGCGCGGTGCTCACCCAGGCCGAGGCGGCGAATACGTAAAGCGCGCCGACGCCGATTCGGGTGCTTATGGTCCGGGCCAATTGGCTTGTCCGCGGTGGATGGTTCGCTACGCTGGTGATGGGGTATTTACCTCCTGCGTTTTTGCACCGGCGCCGATACTCCGGCTTTCATCGGCGCGTGCGGGAGAGTATGCGCAGGTGTACCTCGGCGGGCAATAACGAGACCGGCTGCAACGCGGAGCAGAGGTGGTATGCTGGCGTTGAACCTCGCTGCGAGGGTGGCGTGTGACGATGAACAAGCTGACGGCGGTCTTGAGCTTGGCGCGCGAGGCTTTTCGTCTGCCTCACCCCATCGATCCGGTGCGTCCGCCGGCCAAGCGTTGGATGCCTTCCCCTTGGGCCAGCAAGGTCCCGCTGCGCCGTCGCGAAAATTTCGCCGAAATCTTCCGAGCGTTGAACGAAAACGGCGATAATCTCGATTACGCCTGGCGTATTCTCAATCACGGCGTCTGCGACGGCTGCTCGCTCGGCACGGCGGGGCTGCGCGACTGGACGATGGAGAACATCCATCTGTGCAACGTGCGCCTGCGCCTGCTGCGTTTGAATACGATGCCGGCGCTCGATCCCGCCAAGCTCGAGGACGTATCCGCCTTGCGAGCCTGGCGCTCGCGCAATTTAAGGGCGCTGGGTCGTCTGCCCTACCCGATGCTCCGCCGTCGCGGCGAACCAGGGTTCAGCCGCATCTCCTGGGAGGAGGCGTTGTCGCGGGTCGCCGAGCGGATCCGCGCGAGCCGCCCGGAGCGGCTGTATTTTTACATGACCAGCCGCGGGGAGCCGAACGAGAATTACTACGCGTTTCAGAAGGCGGCCCGCGCCATCGGCACCAACAACGTCGACAACGCGGCGCGGGTGTGCCATTCACCGAGCACTTTTGGTCTCAAGGCGACGCTTGGCGTCGGTGCTACCACCTGCAGCTACCGTGATCTCATCGGCACGGACCTGATCGTCTTCATCGGCTCCAATGTCGCCAATAATCAGCCGATGATCATGAAGTACCTCTATTACGCGCGTAAGGCCGGTACGCGGGTGGCGGTCATCAACCCGTACCGGGAGCCGGCGCTCGAGCACAACTGGGTACCCTCGGACTTGGAGAGCGCGCTGTTCGGCACGCGGATGACCGACCGCTTTTTTCAGATCGCCGCCGGTGGCGATATCGCCTTCCTCAACGGCACGCTCAAGGCCATGATCGAGCGCGATTGGGTCGATCGCCGCTTCATCACCGACCACACTGTCGGTTTCGAGGATTTGCGCGCGCGGCTCGAAACCGAGAGCTGGGATGCGCTCGCACGCTCGAGCGGTGTCGCGCCCGGGCAGATGCACGAGTTCGCGCAGATGCTCTCCCAGGCGCCGCGGGCTGTGTTCGTCTGGGGCATGGGGATCACTCAGCATGTCCGGGGCGAGGAGAACGTCTACGCGCTGGTCAATCTCGCCATGAGCAAAGGTTACGTCGGGCGTGAAGGTTGCGGCTTGATGCCCATACGCGGCCATTCCGGCGTGCAGGGCGGTGCCGAGATGGGCGCTTATGCGACCGCGTTTCCGGGCGGGCGTGGCGTGAACACCGAGAGCGCACGGGAGATGGCGGAGCTTTGGGGATTCCCGGTTCCGGAGCAGCCGGGTTTGACCACGGCCGAAATGATCGGCTCGGCATTGGCTGGCGAGATCGACGTCCTCTGGTCCGTCGGCGGCAGCTTCAACGAGGTGCTGCCCGATCCGAGGCAGGTCGAGGCTGCGCTTGCCAACATTCCTCTGCGGGTGCACTTCGATATCGTGCCCGCCTCGCAGATGCTGATCGAGCCGAAGGAGGCCACCTTGCTGCTGCCGGCGGCTACCCGCTACGAGATGCCGGGCGGGGTGACCGAGACGACCACCGAGCGACGTATTATCTTCAGCCCCGAGATCCCCGGCCCAAGGATTGGCGAGGCACGCCCGGAGTGGGAGGTGTATCTGGATCTGGCGCGGCGGGTACGCCCCGAGATCGCCGATAAGCTTCGTTGTGCGGGCACACCGGCGCTGCGCGAGGAGATCAGCCGCGTCGTCCCGCTCTACCGCGGTATCGAGGCGCTCTGCCGCGAGGGCGATCAGGTGCAATACGGTGGGCGCCATCTCTGCGCCGATTGGACGTTTCCGACCCCAGATCGCAAGGCGCACTTCATCCCTGTGCCCTCGGAAGATGCAGAGCCGCTCGATGGGCGGTTTCATGTGGTCAATCGGCGCGGCAAGCAGTTCAACAGCATCCTGCACGAGGAATCCGACCCGATCAACGCCAAGCCGCGCGACGCGATACTCATCAGTACGGCCGATCTGGAACGCCTGGGCTTGCGCGAGCGCGACGAGGTCGTGCTGGAGAACGACTACGGTGCGCTCTGCGGCCGGTTGTTCGCGGCACCGGTCAGCGATGGCACATTGGAGGTGTATTGGCCCGAGGCGAACGTCCTGGTCAATCCGCAAAGCCGTTCCGCCCTGGCGCGGATTCCGGCATATCGCGACGTGGTCGCTACGCTGCGCCGCCGAGAGCCAGAGCGTGACGATGCGCTCAGACATAACGCGGTACAACTGTAAGCTGGCGTGCATGAGTGCCTCTGACGAGCTTTCCGAGCTCTATGCCGTGGATCCCCTGCTTGCCTATGACGCGCGGCAGATCCCGCGGGCCGCGCGGGTCGTGCGCACACGGGTGACGGAATACCGCGCTCGCAGCACTCGCCGGCACAGCGACGAGGTGATCGGCGAGGAGCCTTTGGAGATACGGGTGGTGGCCTGGGAGCACGGTGTCCAAGTCCACCACCGGCTGTCGGTAACCATGCGCTCGCCGGGCGCGGACTTTGATCTCGCCGTCGGTTTCCTGTTCTCGGAAGGGGTGCTCCGTGATCGACAAGCGATTGAGCGACTCGCCTACTGCACCGAGGAAGGCGAGGCGCAGCAATACAATGTGGTCAACGTTTTTCTAAAGCCGCAGGTACGGGTCGACCTGGAGCGGCTCAGCCGCCGTGTCTACACCACTTCAAGTTGCGGTGTTTGCGGTAAGGCGGCCTTGGAGCTCGTCGAGGCGAGCTGTCCGCAGCCGCCGCTCGGCGCCTCGCGCTTGACGCCGGCTGAACTGTTTAGGCTGCACCGTGCGATGCGTGTTTCCCGCTCGACCTTCGCGCGCACCGGGGGCTCCCACGAAACCGCGCTGTTCGACCCATGCGGCGAGCTGATGCTACGTCGCGAGGATGTCGGCCGGCACAACGCCACCGACAAGCTGATCGGCAACCTGCTGTTGGACGGCAAGCTTCCGGCATCCGATACCACCGTGGTCTTCAGCGGCCGGGCGGCCTTTGAACTGGTTCAAAAGGCGCTGTTGGCGGGGATACCCAAGCTCGTCTCCATCGGCGCGCCTACCAGTCTCGCCGTCGATCTTGCCAGGCGCTACGGGGCGACTCTGGTGAGTTGCCTGTGGCGCGACCGGTTAACCGTGTACAGCGGCGAGGAGCGCAACGCTCTGAACGCAAGAGCGAATGGAGTGACCGGGTGCAGAGGGGCTGGCCGAGCCGGTGCCTCGGTTCGGGACCGTTTCCTCGATGAGCGCCCGGTTTTCGACCGGCTGTCCAGGACGGAGGCACTAATGAAGGTTCTAGTCACGGGGGGGGCTGGTTACATCGGCTCGCATGTCGTTCGCCAGCTGCTCGCCGCCGACCACGAGGTTACGGTCTATGACAATCTCTCCACCGGCCACCGCTGGGCGGTACCGGACGTCCCATTGGTCGAGGGAGACTTGGCAGAGCACGAGAAACTCTCGGAACTCATGGAACGAGGCCGCTTCGAGGCGCTGATGCATTTCGCCGCGAGCACGGTGGTCCCGGAATCGCTTGCCGTACCATTGAAATATTACGCCAACAACACCGGCAACACACTCGCGCTGCTCGAGCTCATCGACCGCCATCGCATACCCTGGTACGTCTTTTCCTCTACGGCGGCGGTTTACGGTATGCCGGCGACGGCGGCAGTAACGGAGCAAACGCCTTTGGCGCCGATCAATCCTTACGGCGCCTCCAAGATGATGAGCGAGCGCATCTGCATGGATCTGGCGGCGGCCTCGGAGCTGCGTTACGTGATTCTGCGCTATTTCAACGTCGCCGGCGCCGAGCCTCAGGCGCGGATCGGCCAGGCCACCCCGCGGGCAACCCACCTCATCAAGGTCGCCTGCGAGGCAGCGCTCGGCGTGCGTTGGGGGCTGAAGCTCTACGGTAGCGATTACCCGACCGCCGACGGAACCTGCATTCGCGACTACATTCATGTCGAGGATCTCGCCCACGCCCACCTCATGGCGTTGGAGCATCTGGCGGCGGGCGGGGCGAGCGAGGTGCTCAACTGCGGCTATGGCCATGGTTACAGCGTGCGCGAGGTGCTCGATCGGGTGCGTGCCGTTGCAGGTGTTGGCTTTCCCGTGGAAGAGGTCGACCGGCGCCCCGGCGATCCGCCGGCCCTGGTCGCCGACAATACCCGCATCCAGCGCGTGCTGGGCTGGGAGCCGGCATACGATGACCTGGATCGGATCGTCACGCATGCGCTCGCCTGGGAGCGGGCGTATCAAGCAATGCAGCAACGCGTGTAATACGGCAAAATAATCGTTTGACGGGCCGGGTGCCCGCAGGTGGGTGCTCAACGCCCGTTAGGGGCTTGCCCGTGCCGAGGGTGCAGGGCATCATGCGCGGGCACGCCGCCGGTTGGCTCGATGTCCGGAGAAAACGGCGCCGTGAACAGAGACTATGATGTGGTGGTCCCGGCACCCTTCGGCGCGATTGCCGTGCATTGCGAGGCGGGCGCCGTCGTTGCTCTCGAATTGCTCGGTCGGCCGGCGTCGGTTACACCGGCCGGGTGCGGCTTCGCAGCGCGGGTAAAGGCACAAATCCAGGGGTATCTCAGGGACGGTCGCCTGAGCCTGACGCTTCCGGTGCGCTTTCGTGGCACGGCATTTCAGTGCCGCGTGTGGGAGCGCTTGCGGCGGGTCCCGCCCGGTGTTGTCTGCACGTACGGGATGTTGGCAAAGGAGCTGCGCACCTCGGCGCGCGCGATTGGCGGGGCGTGCCGTGCCAATCCCGTGCCGCTGGTGGTTCCCTGCCATCGGGTGGTCGCCGCCGGCGGGTTGGGCGGTTTCTCAGGCTTCCGCGAAGGCCGCATGCTCGCGATCAAAGGTTGGTTGCTGGAGCACGAGCGAAGCAGCGGCGGTTAGCGTTTACGCGCTCGCGGGAAACGCCAACACGGCGTCGTACGGCCGCTGCGCTTGAATTACCATGCGCGGGCGCCCATCTCCATGTGACTTTAACGAATTCGGCTATCACGGGTTAGGGGTTGATCACTCATGACGGTACAGGCGGAGAAGGAAACGCTCGAGTTTCAGGCTGAGGTTCAGCAGCTGCTGAAGCTCATGATTCAATCGGTATACAGCAACCGCGAGGCGTTCCTGCGCGAGCTGATCTCGAATGCCTCGGACGCGACCGACCGGCTGCGCTTCGACGCGCTGCGCGACGAGTCGCTGCTCGAGGACGATCCGGAGCTCAAGATCCGGGTCGACTTCGACCTCACCGAACGCACCATCACGGTAAGCGATAACGGCATCGGAATGAACCGCGACGACGTCGTGAGCAATCTCGGCACGATCGCCCGCTCCGGCACGCGCGCCTTCATCGATTCGCTCACCGGTGACGAGGCGCACGACGCCCGCCTCATCGGACAGTTCGGCGTCGGTTTCTACTCGGCGTTTATCGTTGCCGACCGGGTCACTGTGCATACCCGCAAGGCGGGCGAGAATCCCGATCAGGGCGTGCGCTGGGAATCCTCCGGCGAAGGCGCCTACTCCGTGGAATACGAGCACCGCCCCAAGCGGGGGACCGAGGTCGTGCTCCACCTGCGCATGGATGCCGAAGAATATCTTGACGGGAAGCGGTTGCGGGAGATCATTCGCCGTTACTCGGATCACATCTCGATCCCGATCGTCATGCCGGTGATGGGCGAGGCAAAGGACAAGGAGGAAGGCAAGGAGGCCGAGAGCGCCGAGGCAGCGGGCGAGCAACCGAGCGAGGAGACGGTCAATCGCGCTTCCGCTCTTTGGATGCGCCCCAAGATCGAGATCTCCGACCCGGAGTACATCGAGTTCTACAAGCACGTGGCTCACGACTACGAAGAGCCCCAGAACTGGGTTCACTACAAGGTCGAGGGAACGCAGGCGTACACGGCGTTGCTTTATATTCCGGGCATACGCCCGCTCGATCTCTATGCGCGCGAGCAGAGCCACGGCATAAAGCTTTACGTGCGCCGGGTCTTCGTTATGGAAGACACCAAACACCTGATGCCGCGTTACCTGCGATTCGTGCGGGGAATCGTGGATACCGATGATCTGCCGTTGAACGTCTCCCGTGAGCTGCTCCAGCACAACCGCTTGATCGACACCATCCGTGCCGCCTCGGTGCGCCGGATCCTGGAACTGCTGGAGAAGATGGCAAAAAAGGAGCCCAAGAACTACAAGGAGTTCTGGACGCGTTTCGGCACCGTCCTCAAGGAAGGCGTGGTGGAGGACACCAGCAACCGGGAACGGATCGCCGGGTTGTTGCGCTTCTGTTCGACTCATGAAACCGGCGATCAGGCCAACGTCTCGCTGGAGGATTATATCGGGCGGATGAAGCCCGAGCAGAAGGCGATCTATTACGTGACGGCGGAGACTTTGAGCGCCGCGCGCCGCAGCCCGCATCTCGAAGTGTTCAACAAGAAGGGCCTGGAGGTGCTGCTACTCCATGAGCCGGTGGACGAGTGGCTGGTGACCTATTTGCTCGAGTACAACGGAAAGCCGTTGCACTCGGTGGCCAAGGGCGAACTCGACCTGGGCGAGTTGGACGACGAAGAGAGCAAGGCCGCTCTGCAGCAGGCCCAAGAGGAATACAAGAGCCTGGTGGAGCGGATGCGCAAGACCCTCGATGAGCGTGTCTCCGAGGTGAGGGTGAGTCACCGGCTGACCGATTCGCCGGCCTGCTTGGTGGTAGGCGAGCATGAACTCGGCGCCGGTGTGATGCGCATGTTACGCTCCGCGGGTCAGCCGCTGCCGCAGGGCAAGCCGGCCCTGGAGATCAACCCGGAGCATGAAATCGTGCGCCGGCTCAAGGAAGGTGAGGACGGCGGCCGGTTCGAGGATTGGGCACAATTGCTCTTCGAGCAGGCCGTGTTGAACGAAGGCGGCCAGCTCGATGATCCGACCGCCTTCGTCCAGCGTCTGAACGCGCTGCTCAGCTCACGTTACGCTTGCGAGTGACCAACGGTCGCGATATAAGAACGGGGTGCGCCGCTGCTCAGGCGAGTCAAGAGATGGTCTAGCAGGGGCGCACCGGTATTTCTCGCACAGGCCAAGGGAAGCTCATGGCCCCGCAAACCAGCCCTGGACCCCGGGCAGCCGCTTTCGACCTGAAAGGTCGGATGGTGACCCTCACGGTGCTTCGCCTAAGCAGTACCGATATCGAATCCCTCCTCAGGCAGCTGGATGCCCGCATGGCGACAGCGCCGGACTTGCTTCGCGCACTGCCTCTCGTGCTTGACCCGCAACCGGTTGCCGCGGAGCTGACGGCATCGCGGCTGGCGGCGCTGCTGGTGGAGCTGCGCCGCAGGGAGTTGGTTCCCATCGCGCTCCGTGGCGAAGGAGAAGCCCTCGAGCGCCTCGCGGCGGAGACGGGGTTAGGCGTCTTGCGTCAGCTCGCGGACGGGCCGGATCTGCAGCGTCAGGAAGAACGGCCGCCCGAGGCCAGTGCTTTGCCGGGGCGCATCGTGACCCAGCCCGTGCGCTCCGGTCAGCAGATTTACGCGCGTGGCGGCGATTTGGTCGTCATCGCCTCGGTCAGCGCGGGTGCCGAGCTGCTTGCCGATGGCAACATCCATGTTTATGGTGCACTACGAGGGCGCGCTTTGGCCGGGGTGCAGGGAAATACCGAGGCACGGATTTTTTGTCAGAGCTTGAATGCCGAGTTGGTCGCTATCGCCGGGCATTATCAGGTAAGCGAGCAGATCGGCGAGGCCGACCGCGGTCGGCAGGTGCAAATCTTCCTACGAGGTGATGCGTTATATATCGCGCCGCTTGGTCACCCAGGGTAGGGGAAGACGCTCCGGGCGGTACGTCCCCGGTAAAGATATTTCATCCAAAAGCAAAGGCTGGTGTAGCCACCGAATTTTCGGGGGGAGGTAGATAACGTGACGAGAATTATCGTCGTGACTTCCGGTAAAGGTGGTGTGGGAAAAACCACCACCAGTGCCGCCTTTGCGGCCGGACTGGCGAGCGCTGGCAGGCGAACTGCGGTAATCGATTTTGATGTGGGGCTGCGCAGCCTGGATCTGATCATGGGTTGCGAGCGCCGTGTCGTCTACGATTTCGTCAATGTGATCAACGGAGAGGCGGTCCTCAAGCAGGCGCTGATCAAGGATAAGCGAATTCCCGGCCTTTATATCCTTCCGGCCTCGCAAACGCGGGACAAGGATGCGCTTACCACGGAAGGCGTGGAGCGGGTGCTCGACGAGCTCTGCGAGGATTTCGATTACATCATCTGCGACTCCCCGGCCGGTATCGAGCGCGGTGCCTACCTGGCCATGTATTTTGCCGATGAGGCCATCGTGGTGACGAACCCGGAGGTCTCCTCGGTGCGGGATTCCGATCGGGTGCTCGGCCTGCTCGCCAGCAAGACACGGCGCGCCGAGCGTGGCGAACCCTCGGTGCGCGAGCGGCTGCTGGTGACCCGTTATGCGCCGTCGCGCGTGGGCAAGGGAGAGATGCTCAGCGTCGAGGACGTCCAGGAAATACTGGCCATCGAGTTGCTGGGCGTGATACCGGAGTCGACGACGGTGCTCAACGCCTCTAATTCCGGTATGCCGGTCATATTGGAATCCCGCTCCGATGCCGGTCAAGCGTATCAGGATGCGGTGGCGCGCTTTCTTGGCGAGGAGCGCGAGCATCGATTCCTGACCGAGAAAAAGGGTCTGTTCGGGCGGCTCTTCGGGGGCTCCAGCGCATGAGTTTCTTGAGCTATTTCCGCTCTCAGCGCAAAAAAACGGCGTCGCTCGCCAAAGAGCGGCTGCAGATCATCGTCGCCCGCGAGCGTCTTCAGTGCGCGGGCGGGCCGGACTATCTGCCGATGCTGCAGGATGAGCTGCTGGCCGTCGTGCGAAAATACGTCCAGGTCGATCGCAATGCCGTGCGCATGCAGTTGGACCAGGAAGGTGATTGCGAGGTTTTGGAGCTCAATATCACGCTTCCGGACAATCCGGAGGCTTCCTCCGCGCGAGCGCGCTGAGCTTCCGGAGGACCGACGAACTACTTGCTGCGCCGTTCGTCCTGACGGCTGTCTCAGCTGTTGTCACTGATATGGGTGACGTCCACGCGCAAACGAAGCTTCTGGCCGGGTTGCAGAAATCGCCCTTCGTGCAGATTGTTCCAGCGTCGCAGGTCGTCGATGCTCACTTTAAAGTGGCGGGCGATGCGATAAAGGGAATCGCCGCGCCGGACCGTATACTGGACGGATTGGATCGTCGCCGGCCCGTGGCTATCGGCCAGGGCGAATGAAATCGATCGGGTAGCCGGTACAGTGAGGCTTTGACCTGGACGCAGCACGGTATCCGGTGCGATTTCGTTCAAGCGGCAGAGCCGAGTCACGGTGATCTGATGCGTGCGAGCGATTCTCCATAGGCTATCGCCGCGGCGCACCACGTAGCTCGTTTTGAGGTTGGCGATGCGGCGCCGGTTTGGATCGCTCGCGCCGCCGTGCGCGCGCTGCGCCGTCAGCGGGACGATCAGGTGGCTGCCTGTGCGGATGAGATTGCCTCTCAGCCGGTTGACCGCCTTGAGGACCGCCGTCGTCGTATGATAATGCCGCGCCAGCGCGCCGAGGGTGTCTCCCCGTTCGACCCGATGGCGTCGCCAGTGCACGCGCTCCTCCGGGGGGATTGCCGCCAATTGCTTCTTGAACCGCGCCACCTGGTTGACTGGCAGCACCAGTCTGTGCGGACCATCCGGTGCCGTCGCCCAACGGTTGTAGCCGGGATTGAGCCGGTAGAGCTCGGCGACGCTGACGTCGGCAAGTTGCGCGGCCAGCGCGAGATCGATCTGGGATTTGATTTCCACGACCTCGATCGGCAGCTCGTTCGGTATGCTCGGTAGCTTCAGACCGTAGGCGCTTGGCGTGGCGATGAGCGTGCGCAGCGCGAGCAGGCGCGGAACGTAGGCCTCGGTCTCCCGGGGCAGATCGAGATGCCAGAAGTCGGTCCGTCGGCCACGGACGGCGTTGCGTTTGATCGCTCTGAGGACCGTACCCTCGCCCGCGTTGTACGCGGCGATGGTGAGCAGCCAATCACCCGCGAAGAGTCCGTTCAGGCGCTGCAGGTAATCCAGTGCGGCCTGGGTGGCAGCAATGACATCGCGCCGTCCATCGTACCACCAGTTTTGCTGCAGACCGTAGTATTGACCGGTGGTGGGGATGAACTGCCAGATACCCGCGGCTTTGCTCGCTGAATAGGCGAATGGGCGGAACGCGCTCTCGACGATCGGCAGCAGCGCGATCTCCGTCGGCATGTCGCGCTCCTCGAGCGCTTGCACGATGTAAGAGAGGTAGGGTCGGGCACGCTCGGCGACCCGATCCAAATAATCCTGGCGTCCGGCAAAGTAGTCGATTTCGCGGCGCAAGAGTGGTTGACCGTTGACGCTGGGCAGTGCGAAGCCGTCTCGTATGCGCTCCCAGAGATCAGCGTAGTCAGCGGTGGCCGACGACGCCGTGGCAAGGGCAAGTGTTTCGCCCTCCGGTTGGGAGCGACGCTCCGCGCCGGCTACTGAAGAGGGGGCGTCGGAGCTTGCTTGCTCGACACCAAGCTGGGCGCAGCCGGCGAGCAGCACTATGGCTGCCGAGCCCGCACCGATCGCCCTCGCGCACGCGACCAAAGCGCTTGCCCCCACCCCCGAGTCTCCTTTCTTGATCTTAGGTCGTTGTTTTTATCGGCCGTGCGTCTCGCTCGCTTAAGCTGCCCATTTTCAGCTTTGTGATGGACTTTTTAATGTGATGGACTTTTTAAAAGGAATCTTTCCAGGCGCGCACGGCAGCGAATGTTTCCAGCCGTGAATTGAGTCGGCGCCCCGAATGTTGCTCCGCCAATCGCTTCACGGTTGCGATATCGGGGCGCAAAAAGGGGTTGGTTTCCAGCTCGATGCCGATGGTGGAGGGTATAGTGATTTCGTCATTGCCGCGCATCGTGCGAATGTGGGTGTAGCGCTCCCAGACGGCCATGTTGTCGGGCTCGACGGTGGTAGCGAAGCGCAGGTTTTTCTCGGTGTATTCGTGCGCGCAGTAGACTCGCGTCTTATTGTCGCGATCGGCGAGCTTACACAAAGAGGCGTACATCTGCTCGGCAGTACCCTCGAAGATTCGGCCGCAGCCCGCCGCGAACAGCGTGTCGCCGCAGAACAGCATCCCATGCCCGGCATACGCGATGTGCCCGGCGGTATGCCCGGGCACTTCCAATACCTCGAGTTCGAGGCCTTGCGCCTCCAAGCGAACTTTATCACCTTCGCTCAGCGGCTGTGTCAGCTCTGGGATCTGCTCTTTGGCTGGACCATAAACCGGTACGGAGTGCTCTCTGACCAGCCGGGCAATACCGCCGACATGGTCCGCGTGGTGATGCGTCGCCAAGATCGCGGTGAGTTCGAGCTCCTCCTCCTGCAAAAAGCGCAGGACGGGATCGGCATCGCCTGGGTCGATCACGCAAACGCGGCGTTTCTCCGCATCGTGCAGCACCCAGATGTAGTTGTCGCGGAAGGCTCTGAGGGGGAATGCTGGATCTATCATAGGCACCGATGGTAACGAGTTTGCGACACGGATTAAACCCGAACCGCGCCCCCACAAGGGCTGCGCCGCGGACGCTCGGAGCGGACGACCGGCTGAATCGGCTGCCCATCCTCAAAAGTGAGGTGCGCCGCACGGGGCATCGGCTGACGCCGCTCGCTGCGCGCGGTATTCTATGACTTGAACCTCTCCCTCGAGTTCGCAAGCATCCTGGCGCGCCGCTATGAAGAGTATAAACGATTGGTTCCGCACCCCCTTGGGTGGCGCCGTGGTCGAGGCTGAATGCCGGCTGCTCAGCCAGCGCCTGGCAGGTCTCTATGCTCGACATGTGCTGCAGATCGGCGGCTTTGACCGTGGACAACGCCCGCCTTTGTTCTGCGATGCGCGCCAGTGGGTTTTGGATGACTGGCCGGGAGGACCGGTGGACATCGCCGCATCTGCGGTGGAGTTGCCGTTTCAGAACGAATCGATGAATGTGGTCGTGCTCATTCATCAGCTGGAATTCAGTGACCGCCCCCATCAGATTTTGCGTGAGGCAGACAGGGTGCTGAGCCCGGAAGGGCATTTGTTGGTGCTCGGGTTCAATCCGTTCAGCTTTTGGGGGCTGCGGTCCTTGTTCACCAGTCGCCGCAGCGGACCGCCGTGGACGGGACATTACCGCTCGCAAGCGCGTATCGAGGATTGGATGAGGCTGCTTGGGCTGAAGATCGAAGGCAAGGAGAGGCTGTACTTCCAGCCGCCACTGACGAATCGCGCCCTGCTCGGGCGTCTGCACCGGTTTGAAGAGATTGGGTCACGCTATCTGCGCTGGATCGGTGCGATCCACCTCACTGTCGGGCATAAACGGGTGGCCGGCCTGCTCCCGCCCCGGTTGGTGCGCCGGCCACGCCTGACGGTCGTACCGAGTGCCCTGGGGCAGCCGAGTTCCAGGAGCCGAGTCAATGACGCCGGTTGAAATCTATACCGACGGCGCCTGTCGCGGTAATCCGGGGCCGGGCGGCTGGGGCGCCGTGCTGCGCTACGCCGGCCGAGAGAAGACCCTGCACGGCGGTGAGCCGCAGACCACGAATAACCGCATGGAGCTCACAGCGGCGATTCAAGCCCTGGAGAGTCTGAAACGATCTTGCCGGGTGGTGTTGGTCACCGACTCGCAATACGTGCGCCGTGGAATCACCGAGTGGCTGCCCAATTGGAAGCGCCGCGGCTGGCGTACCGCCGAGCGCAAGCCCGTGAAGAACGCCGATTTGTGGCAGCGCCTGGACAGCCTGGCCGCGCAGCATGAGATCGATTGGCGTTGGGTTCGGGGGCACGACGGCCATCCCGAGAACGAGCAGGCCGATCGGTTGGCCAACCAGGGCATCGACGAGATGCTGGCAAGACTCTGAACCGGAGGGAGTGCAGCGGGGATGCGGCAGATCGTTCTGGATACGGAAACCACGGGTCTGGAGACGGCGGAGGGACACCGGATCATAGAAATCGGCTGCTACGAGCTATGTTATCGCCGCGCGACCGGGCGGACCTTCCACTATTATCTCAATCCAGACCGGCAAGTGGATCCGGGTGCGATCGAGATACATGGGATCACCAATGAATTCCTTGCCGATAAGCCGCGTTTTCACGGCATTGTGGCGGAGCTCATCGAGTTCATCCGGGATGCCGAGCTGATCATTCACAACGCCCCTTTCGATGTCGGCTTTCTCGACTATGAGCTCGCTCGCCTAGGCAGTAGCTGGGGGCGGCTGGCCGACTACTGCCAGATCACTGATACGTTGGCGCTGGCCCGCGAGCGCCACCCGGGCCAGCGCAATAGCCTGGATGCACTGTGCGCCCGGTACACCATCGATAACTCCAAGCGTAGCGTGCACGGCGCATTGCTGGACGCCCAGCTCCTGGCCGAGGTCTATTTGGCCATGACCGGCGGACAAACGACGCTGTCGCTGGACACATCTGCCGGACATTTCAAGGCCCCGGAACTCGCGGACGGCATTCGCCGGCTCGATCCGAAGCGTCCCAGGCTGCCGGTCGTACGCGCCAGTCCGGCGGAGCAGGCAGAGCATGAGCGCTGGCTCGACGAGCTGGATCAGGCGGTAAACGGGCTTTGCCTGTGGCGCCAGCTCGATCGCGGGGCCGGAGAGGAGGCATGACTGGGCACACACGGTCCAACGTCTCGGTACAGGCCATCACCTTTGATCTGGATTTCACGCTTTGGGATCTGACCGGCGTGATCGATCGGGCCGAAGAGCGCGCGCAGGGCTTCCTCGCCGAGCGGTATCCGGAAGTGGCGAGGCGTTTCGGAGTGCAGGCGCTGCGGGATCTACGCGATCAGCTGGCCGCGGAGAACGCCGGGCTGCGCCATAATGTGACCGAGCTGCGCAAAGCAGTGTTTCGCAGGGCGGGCGAGACGCTCGGCTACCGCCACGCCGAGCTCGATACCCTGGTGGAAGATACGTTCACGGTATTCCTGGAGGCCCGGCATGAGATCGTATTGTACGAGGATACACTTCCCGCGTTGGAGGCGCTGCACGGACGCTTTGTCATCGGCGCCGTGACCAACGGCAATGCCGATGTCCGTCGTCTGCGCCTGGATCGGTATTTCGATTTCGTCGTCTCGGCCGTCGAGGTGGGTGCGGCCAAGCCGTCCCATCTCATATTCGACGTCGTCGGCCACCGCGCGGGTGTATCGCCCGCGGAGGTCGCCCATATCGGTGATGATCCCGAAAGCGACGTGGTGGGCGCGGCGCGCAACGGACTGCAGGCGGTCTGGCTCAATCGCACGGCTGCCCGGTGGCCCAGCGAGCTGGAGCGCGTTCCCTATCGCGAGTGCCGGGGGCTGCAGGAGCTGTGTGCGATGGTGACAGCGACCCCGAAGTCCTGATCTTTCTCTCCCTTGCTGCAATGCGCGGGCGGGGATCGCCATGAATGTACGCCGCTTCGGTCTGATCGTGATCGGTGACGAGCTGCTCTCGGGCAAGCGCCGGGACAAGCATATGGCTCAGGTGATCGAGCTGTTGGCGGCTCGCGGTCTCGAGCTCTCGTGGTGCCGGTTCGTAGGCGATGACGCCGATCTGGTGACGCATACCTTGCGCGAGAGTCTCGCCAGCGGAGACGTCGTCTTCAGTTGTGGCGGAATTGGCGCGACCCCCGATGATCGCACGCGCATGAGCGCCGCTGCGGCGCTCGGAGTCGGTCTCGAGCAGCACCCCGATGGCGTTCGAGAGCTGGCGGCTCGTTTCGGATGGCCGGTCGAGCCCGCTCAGCGACTGAAACTGATCGAGTTTCCGCAAGGCGCCCAGATCATTCCCAACCCAGTGAACCGGGTGCCCGGATTCTCCATTCGCGAGCACTATTTCGTACCTGGCTTTCCGAATATGGCCTGGCCGATGATCGAATGGGTGCTGGATACGCTCTATGCCCCCTTGCATGCGCCCGGCGCGTGTACCGAGCAGGCGATCACCGTATTCAATGCCCGCGAGAGCGACGTGATTCCGCTGATGGAGGCATTCGTGGCGCGTCATCCGGAGCTGCGGCTGTCGTGCTTGCCGGGCACGCGCCCCGGCTGCTACGAGCTCGAGCTTGGTGTGCGCGGTTCTCCGGCGGGCGTCAGCGCCGCCATGCAAGAGCTCACGGCCGGGGTCGAGGCGCTTGCCTTTGCCTGGAAACCCAGCAGGCCGCCGCGCCAATAGGGCGGAGATGGGAAAGCTCGCTATTGAGGTCCGGGTAAAATGATGGTCCGGATCGCGACACAGCCGGGGGAGCGACCGGCAAATCGGCTGCATTCATCAACACGTCTCTTGAATGACCGGGATGCGCCCTGCTTGCCGAAAGGAAGGTGTGAGACCAAAGTCCCATAGTCTCTTGTGACCCAATAGGCTAGCTCTAAGTATGTGGATGGGACAATAACCGCAACCAATCGCATGACGCGGTGTGTCGTCGTGCCAATACGATCATGGACAACCCAGAGTTGAAACAGGAAGCGCTCAAGCTCAGCGACCGGCTTGCCATTGAGCGCACGATACTGGCTTCGGACCGCTCGCTGTTGGCCTGGGTGCGCACCTCGTTGTCCTTGATCGGCTTTGGATTCACCATTTATAAGGTTCTCCAATACCTGCTGGAGCAAAATGCGGCAACGATGTTGCGTGCCCAGACCCCAAGGAACGTGGGGTTGTTTCTAATTCTGACCGGAACCATTCCCTTGCTGCTGGCGGTCATCGGCTACCGCCACACCTGGAAACGGCTACACCGCCAAATGGGCGTCGTGGCGCCCAGCCTGCTCTGGAATCCCAATTTTCTCGCCGCGAGTCTCGTCGGCCTGCTCGGCTCCGCGCTGGTGATCGTTGTCGTATTACGCATTCGTCTGCTTTGACCTGCATCGTCCCGGGGGAGGGACGGGGCCGGTGAGCCGCGACTACCGAACAGGATTTGTTTTCGGGAGAGCCAGTGGAGAGCACGAAGGCAGTCGCCGTAGCGCTGAGCGCATGGGTAGAACTCGCCGCCGAGGTGCTTGCTGTGCTGACCGTAGCCATCGGAGTGGCCAGCGCCGTATACACGGTAAGAGTCGCACGGACGTTGGGGGCACCGCTCGCTGTATCGGGCCCGTCCTTTCGGGCGATTCGTCCGAAACTCTCCCATTTCCTGGCGCTGGAGTTTCAGCTGGCTGCCGATATTCTTGGCACCGCCCACGCCGGACTGGAATCAACGGGGTAAGCTCGCCGCTGTCGCTGCTATCCGGACATTCCTGAACTACTCCTGGACCGCGACTTAAGAGAGATCGGGCGCCAGGCCTAGTGTGGCGATGGCCGGGTCTGTGCGAGACCGAAAACCCTCGCGCCTGGCGGCGTGGGCCTTTGGTCCAATTGTTCCGTTTTGCCCTGCCCGCTAGATTTGACATCAGGTGCATGCGACCCGCGGTTGCCGGCGGTAAGCACTCGTGGTCACGAGCGCAAGCGCTAAAGGAGGGTACGGCATCGTGACTTTCGCCGAGATCATTATTCTTGCTCTCCAAGCGAGTATCTTTTTTACCGTCTTCGGCTTCGGGCTCGCATCCAGTTTCGATGATCTGGCATATCTCCTGCATCGCCCGTCACTGCTCGGGCGCTCATTGCTGGCGATGTACGTCATCGTCCCGTTGTTCGCCGTGGCAACCGCGGCATTGCTCGATTTTCCTCCGGCGGTGAAGATTGCCCTCGTCGCACTTGCCCTGTCGCCGGTACCGCCGCTACTGCCGATGCGAGAGCTCAAGGCGGGAGGGACGGCATCCTTTGCATTCGGACTGCTGTTCACTGCGGCGCTGCTCTCGGTCGTCCTGATCCCCGTCGGCCTCACAGTGGTGGCTAACATTTTTGCTTTTGCGCCGCAGAGCGCAGTGCCTGCAATAGTGAAAATTGTCCTGCTGACGGTAATCGGGCCATTTGTCCTCGGCGTGGTCGTACATCACTACGCCCCGGACGTCGCGGCGCGCATAGCGAAGCCGGTCTCCGGAAGCGCGCTGGCCGTTCTCGCGGTGAGTGCTGTGCTCGTCCTGGTCGTGCTCATGCCGTCGATTATTTCCCTGATCGGCAACGGGACGGTTCTGGTGTTTGTTGCTTTCGTCGTGGTCGGACTTATCGCCGGTCACTTTCTGGGTGGCCCCGAGCCGGACAACCGCACAGTGCTGGCGCTCTCGAGCGCGGTTCGCCACCCCGCGGTGGCGTTGGCCATCGCCAGTGCCAATTTCCCGGACCAGAGCCTGGTGACACCGGCGGTTTTCCTTTACCTGCTCGTGAATGCGGTGGTGTCGATCCCCTACTTGGTGTGGCGGCGCCGCAGCCGCGCAGGGCGTGGAGGGACAACGGGCGCCGTCCGCGGCGACATGCCGTCTTGAAACGCGTGCGATGAAGCCTCGCTCAGCGCAGTGCCGGCCGGTGCAGTACGAGGCGGTCAAGGCGACGTAAAGAAAGTAGCAAACGTGCGTGCAGCCGGGCGCTCAAGCTTTCAACAACATTCAATGGAGACAGCAAATGGCACGCAAACCCGAAATAACCGGACGTGAAGTCCTGCCGATTCCGGACCAGGCTCGGAGCGGCCTCATCACCTACGACGCCAAGGATCCGGACACCCACTTCCCCAAGATCCAGGAACTGCGGCCTCCGGCAAGCGCCCCCAACGTCCTCGTGATCCTGCTGGATGATGTGGGTTTCGGCGCGAGCAGCGCGTTTGGCGGGCCGGTCAACACACCGACCGCCGAGCGCCTGGCGGCGACCGGGCTGAAGTACTCCCGGTTCCATACGACCGCTCTCTGCTCGCCGACGCGTCAAGCCTTGCTGACCGGACGCAATCACCACTCGGTCGGCATGGGCGGGATCACCGAGATCGCCACGGGGGCGCCGGGTTACTCTTCGATCCGACCCAACACCGCCGCGCCGCTCGCGGAGACGCTGAAGCTGAACGGCTACTCCACGGCCCAGTTCGGCAAGTGTCATGAGGTGCCGGTGTGGCAGACCAGCCCCGCCGGCCCGTTCAACGCCTGGCCGACCGGCGGAGGCGGCTTCGAGTACTTCTACGGGTTCATCGGTGGTGAGGCCAATCAGTGGTACCCGTCGCTCTACGAGGGCACAACCCCGATCGAGGTCGAGAAGACGCCCGAACAAGGCTACCACCTGATGGAGGACATGACGGACAAGGCCATTGCCTGGATCGGCCAGCAGAAGGCACTCATGCCCGACAAGCCCTTCTTCGTGTACTTCGCGCCGGGTGCAACCCATGCCCCGCATCATGTACCCGGCGAGTGGGCGGACAAATACCAGGGCTACTTCGATCAGGGCTGGGACAAGCTGCGCGAAGAGACCTTTGCCCGGCAGGCGTCCCTGGGCGTCATCCCGGAGAATGCCGAGCTGACCCCGCGTCCTAAGGAAATCCCGGCCTACGACGACATGCCCGAGGCCCTCAAGCCGGTGCTGGCCCGGCAGATGGAAGTCTACGCGGGGTTCCTCGAGTATACCGACCATCACGTGGGACGCCTGCTCGATAGCCTAGAGAAGCTCAACATCCTCGAGGACACGCTGATCTACTACATCATTGGCGACAACGGCGCCTCGGCCGAGGGCACGCTCAACGGCACGTTCAACGAGATGATCAACTTCAACGGTGCCGCCGCCCTGGAGAGCCCGGAATTCCTCATGGAGCGCCTCGAGAAGTTCGGCGGTCCCGAGTCCTACAACCATTACGCGGTGGGTTGGGCCTGGGCGATGGATACGCCCTACCAGTGGACTAAGCAGGTGGCCTCCCACTTTGGCGGAACCCGCAACGGGACCATCGTGCACTGGCCCCAGGGAATAAAGGCCAAGGGCGAGACCCGCTCGCAGTTCCATCACGTCATCGACGTGGCGCCGACGATCCTCGAGGTGGCCGGATTGCCCCAGCCTATCGCGGTGAACGGTGTCCAGCAGAAGCCGATCGAAGGGGTCAGCATGGCCTACTCGTTCGACGAGCCTACAGCGGCCGAGCGGCACGAGACGCAGTATTTCGAGATGTTCGGCAACCGCGGCATCTACCACAAGGGCTGGACGGCGGTGACCAAGCACAAGACCCCCTGGCTTCTCCTCGGCGAGGAGACCCCGGCCTTCGATGACGACAAGTGGGAGCTCTACGACACCAACACGGACTGGAGCCAGGCCAACGACCTGTCCAAGCAGATGCCCGAGAAGCTCCACGAGTTGCAGCGCCTGTGGCTGATCGAGGCGACCCGTTACAACGTGCTGCCGCTTGACGACCGCGGCATAGAACGCGCTAACCCGGAGTTGGCCGGGCGGCCGGTGCTGCTCAATGGCAAGTCCCAGCTCCTCTTCAGAGGCATGGGCCGACTGTCGGAGAACTCCGTGCTCAACATCAAGAACAAGTCGCACGCGGTCACCGCGGAGATCGTCGTGCCCGAATCCGGTGCGGAAGGCGTAATCATCGCGCAGGGCGGCAACATCGGCGGCTGGGTGCTCTACGCCAAGGGCGGCAGGCTCAAGTACTGCTACAACCTATTGGGCATCCAGCATTTCTTTGCGGAGAGCGAGAGTGCCCTGCCGGCAGGCAGGCACCAGGTGCGCATGGAGTTTGCGTACGCCGGCGGGGGGCTGGGCAAGGGCGGCAAAGTCTCGCTCTTCGTGGATGGCTCGCCCGTTGGCGAGGGCTCAGTGGAGGCGACGGCAGCCATGATCTTCTCGGCCGATGACACCTGCGACGTGGGCGCGGACTACGGTGGGGCGGTCTCGCCGGACTACGGCCCGCGCGGCAACGCATTCAACGGTGAGGTGAGGGGCGTGGCGATCGATCTTGCCGAGGCCGCCGAAGACGCCGATCACTACATCGACCCGGCGGAGCGGGTGCGGGTTGCCATGGCGCGGCAGTAATAGGCGAGTCAGGACTGGCCGTCCTCGGCGGAGGGTCAGTCCTGACTTTGCACGAGTTGATCGTGTTGAGAAACCGGAAAACTTGCGAAGCGCAGAGGCGATAGCCATGGCAAAGCCCCCGCCGTCCTTTCATCTTCTCGCGAAGCCTACGGGATCGATCTGCAACCTGGATTGCAAGTACTGCTTCTTCTTGTCGAAAGAGATGTTGTATCCAGGGGATCGGTTCCGCATGGCCGACGAGCTGCTGGAAACCTATATCCGCCAGCTGTTGGAATCGCATCACACACCTGAGGTGACGATAGCGTGGCAGGGCGGCGAGCCGACTTTAATGGGGCTCGACTTCTTCAAGCGCTCGGTCGAGCTGGCCGAGCGCTATCGCCAACCGTGGCAGCGGGTGCAGCACACAGTCCAGACCAACGGCGTGCTGCTCAACGCCAAGTGGGCGGCGTTCTTCAAAGAGCATGGCTTCCTCGTCGGGTTGTCGGTTGACGGGCCGCGAGAGCTCCACGATCGGTACCGGGTGGACAAGCGGGGCAACGGCTCCTTCGACCGGGTAATGGCCGGCTACGAGCACCTGCGGGCCCACGAGGTCGACGTCAATGTGTTGTGTACCGTGCATGCCGCCAACCAGGACCGTCCTCTAGACGTGTACCGGTTTTTCCGTGACGCGATGGGGGTGCGGTTCATCCAAATCATCCCCGTCGTGGAACGTACCACCGAGACGTTGCTGCCGCTGGCGAATCTGGGGTGGGGCACCAAGGGCAACCAGAAGCGCCCCCTCTATGTCCAGGCCGGCAACCGGGTCACCGAGCGCAGCGTTAATCCAGAGGCATTCGGTCGTTTCCTTATCGCCGTCTTCGACGAGTGGATCGTCCGCGATGTCGGCGAGGTGTTCGTGCAGATGTTCGACGCGGCCCTGGCGAACTGGCATGGGGAGCCGCCAGGGCTATGTGTGTTCTCCGAGACCTGTGGACTTGCACTGGCCCTCGAGCACAACGGCGACCTCTACTCCTGTGACCATTACGTCGAGCCCGCCTACCGACTGGGCAACATCACCGAAACTCCAATGGCCGAGCTCGTGGCCTCGGACCGCCAGCGGGCATTCGGGCTGGCCAAGCGGGACAGCCTCCCCCAATACTGCCTGAACTGCGAGGTGCGCCATGCCTGCCATGGCGAGTGCCCCCGCAACCGGTTCATGAGCACCCCCGATGGCGAAGGCGGCCTCAACTATCTTTGCGCCGGCTACAAGGCTTTCTTCAATCACATCGACCGCCCCATGCGTCTCATGTCCGAGCTGCTGCGGCAAGGCCGCGCTCCGGCCGAGGCATCACCCGTGCTGGCTGCCGAGCGCCGGCAGCGGCCTGAGTTGGTTTAGCAACGATGCTAGGAAGTAAAAATTTCAAACTATGACGGCACCAAACGCACCCAGCGTACTGGCCAGATACATGCCCATTCTGGGCTGGCTGCCGCCCTACCAGGGCGGCTGGTTGCGCTTCGACCTGGTTGCCGGCCTGACCGCCGCCGCGGTGGTCATTCCCCAAGCCATGGCCTATGCCACCATTGCCGGCTTACCGGTACAGGTAGGCTTGTATACGGCGGTGGTGCCCATGGTGGTCTATGCGCTGTTGGGCACTTCGCGACCGCTCAGTGTAAGCGCCGTATCGGCGCTCGCGATGCTAACGGCGACGGTTCTGGCCAGAGTGGCGCCCGGAGCGGGTGACCAGGAGCTGATGGTCACCGCCGCAACGCTGGCCGTCCTGGTGGGTGCGCTGCTGGTGGCGGCGTCACTGTTGCGGCTCGGGGTGATGGCCAACCTTATCTCCGCCCCGGTGCTGACGGGCTTCAAAGCCGGTCTCGGCGTAGTGATCTTCGTGGGTCAGCTGGGCAGCCTCCTAGGCGTGCCCGTGGCAGAGGGGTCTTTTCTGCAAACAATTGTCTCCCTGGTGAATCAGCTTGGCCGTACCCATACGCCCACCCTGGTTCTGGGACTGGCGATGCTGGCCATTCTAATTCTCCTACCGCGCCTGCTGCCGCGGTTGTCCGCGCCGCTTGTGGCCGTGGCCCTCGGCATTGCGGGCTCGGCGCTCCTTAACCTCGATGCACAGGGTATAAAGTTGGTCGGCGAGGTTCCGCCCGGTTTGCCGTCGTTCTCATGGCCTGATACGGCGTTGGCTCAGGCGCTGCTGCCCGGCGCACTGGGCATTGCTCTTCTGTCGTTCGTCGAGTCCGTGGCTGCGGCCCAGGCCTTCCGAAAGCACGGCGAACCAGCGCCCGAGGCCAATCAGGAGTTGCTGGCACTGGGTATGGCCAACATCGCGGGCGGCCTTTTTCAGGCAATGCCCTCAGGCGGTGGCGCGGCGCAGACAGCCGTGAACGACCGGGCCGGTGCCAGGACGCAGGTAGCCGAGCTCGTAACCGCCGGTGTAGGAATCGTCACGCTGCTGTTCTTCGCCCCGCTGCTCAGCTTGTTGCCCAAGGCCACCCTGGGTGCCCTGGTGCTGGTGGCAGCGGCCGGTCTGATCGAGGTGGGGGAATTCCGCGCCATTCGGAAGGTGGCCACCCGGGAGCTGGCCTGGGCCTTGGTCGCCTTTGCGGGGGTTGTGGTGCTGGGCACCCTGGAAGGCATTCTGGTCGCTATCACCGTGTCCATGCTGAATCTTATCTACCAGGCCAACCGTCCCCCCGTTTACGAGGTGGGACGCATGCCCGGTACGGACATCTACCGCCCCATGGTCGACCACCCGGATGATGAGACCGTTCCCGGCTTGTTGATCCTGCGCACCGAAGGCCGTTTGCACTTCGCCAGCGCACCCCGGGCGCTGGAGAAGATGCGGGTGCTGATTCAGCAGCGCCAGCCCAGGGTCGTGCTTTTGGAGTGCAGCGCCATTCCGGATTTCGAGTACACGGCACTCATCCAAATGGCAGAAGGCGAGGAAAAGCTGGGTGATGCCGGTATTACGCTGTGGCTGGCAAGACTGAATCCGGTGCCACTGCATACCGTCCAACGTTCACCGTTGGGCGCTGCGCTGGGCCCGGAGCGCATTTTTCTCGACATAAGAGAGGCGGTCGAGGCGTACACACAACGCTTTGGCCTGGGGGACACCAAGTCATTGAATAGGTGAAAAGGTATGCCGAGAGAAATGTCACCTGATGGAAATCTGAGGTCCAGCGCCGTGAGGACGACCTCCTTCGGTGTTGCAGGACACATTGCCATTGCGATTTTCTTCGCCGCTTTTATTGGCGCGATTCACTTTGCCTCGGCAACGGAAAATACGCGGTATAGCCCCGCCAGCTTTACGCAGACTATCGAGGCTGGCATGAAGTCATGCGCGAAGCGGATCGGGTACGATCCCGATGCCCCTATCGACGAGACGTCTCTGGGAGAGAATGAGCGCCCATGGCGCGCTTGTGTGTATGAGGTCATCGAAGACAAAATTTTTCCGACAACCCGCATTCCTGACCGGTACAGGATGCTTATTGCTGAAGATCAAGCAATGACCGACGCGATTCAGGAGGGCCTGTTAATGCGTAGCCAACGCCGTAGTCGTCTCCAACAACTGGCTGACGAGATTTCTGCTGCGGAAGCAGCGGAGATGGCGGTATCCGATCCGAAGGTGGAAGAGGCTGAGGCGCAAAGAGAAACGGGATTCGTCCGGCGCATGGTGAATGGCCTTCGCTGATTCCGCATTGCGTGGATGTCTCCTTTTAACGCCTGCACAGCCAGGATCAAAGTGCGCTCGACGTGTCAAAGGTGCTCCGTCATAAGGAGCATGAACTGTTTCCGCGCGAGAGGGCTGACGCGAGCCGATCCAATGGCGAATGGCCCCTCGAAACGGGCCGTAGTGTGGGCACGCAAGAGACGTTTGACACCGCGGCCGGCAAGCGCAGTTGGCACTCGATCAGGTTCCCGGTAGTTGAGTCGGACGGCAGAGTCTGGGCGCTCGGCAATATTGGGACCGAGGTCACCGAGGTGCGACCGCGGAGCAGAAAGCGCGTGTGTTGCGCCATCAGCTCCGGCATATGGAGCGAGTTGCACGCACAGACATGATCAATACATCGATAGCCCATGAATTGCTTGAATCGGAGCGCGAAAAAGGAGCCTACTGTTTTTATGGTTGAAGACGAGCCGAGTCTTCGCACGAACGTAGCGGCTGATTGCGGCAGCCGGCTATCACGTGGAATGTTATGAGAACGCCTACGATCTGCTTTTGGCCGTCTCCGAGAGCCCAACGGGTGCGCTTGGGTCGATGTGCGAATGCCGGGTGTGAAGGGTCCGGAGTCGCATGAGCTTCTCTGCGAGCGCAGCCCGACTCGCGCCGTCGTTTTCTTGCCAGTTTTCGCGATGTCCAAACCAGCGTTAGGGTGATGAAACAGGGCCCGTCTCGGCAGAGGTTCTGCTCGAGGCCGGCGACCGTACGTTGACACACAGTGCGGAAATGCGAGGCTAGCCTGCTTAGTGGTGGAGGTGGCCAGGGGGCGGATCCACGCCTCGAAGTGAGCCAGCTTGCGCGGCCGCCCGGGGCCACGGGAGGCGCTGTGTGCTGAGCGCTTTACCACGGAGGTAACGGCGTACGGTGTTGCACGAGACGCCGAGCTTCCTGGCGGTCGCCCGAGTACCCATGCCCGGCGGGTCAAAAGCCGTATTTCCATAATCGCTTCCCCTGTCAGCATTGGGGCGCCCTCCACGAAGAGCAGCCCAAGTACAGCAGAGGTGGGCCAATCGTTTTAACCGGATAGGGGTCAGTTTCGGTGTCCGCCGACAGTGCTGGAGAAAGCGCGTCCGCATCCTCGCAATCTACCTATAGGACCAACGTCCAATTTTCCTCATTTCGCGCCAGGGCTACGCTCACCCACGCGGCATGAAGGGAACAAGATTACGGCCCGTCCGCCGCTAGGTAAGCGAATGGATTATTTAATGACGCTTCAATGGAATGAAGTGCACGCCGATGCACGTTGGAACATTCGTTGTTCGTGCGCATTAGGCTGATCGCAATTGCTGCCCATGACTGGGCGTGAAGGTTGAGCGGCGAGGAAGCGGAAATCCGTATGCTCATGGTGCGGCAGCAGACAGACCACAGCCTACCGTAGGCCGCGATTCTCGCCAATGCGGTAACCATGCAAGCAGACGTCAAAACTCCGGAATTTTCACTGCTCGGTGGGCCATTGCACTGGATGGCATGCCGGATGGGCCTAACGCGCGCGCCGGCGAATTCTATTGGGCTCGGGCTGGCGCTCGGCTTGATTACATGGAGCGTGCTCATGGCGCTGTTTATCATCCAGTGGCTGCTGGATGGTGCAGCGGCCGCTCACTTTCCGACCATCGGTGCGCACATGCGGCTGCTAGTGGCTATCCCGCTGCTGTTCGTGACCGAGGCTTGGGTGGATCCGCGGGCGAGCGCTTTCGTGCGCGGAATCGAGCGTTCAGGACTTATACCGCCTTCCGATCTACCCGATCTGAGCCGAGAAATACGACGCACTCATCGCCTCAACGATTTCTGGCTGGTGGAGGCCGGTCTGCTTGGCGCTGCGTTCGGCATGGAAATGCTTGATGCGCGCTTCGGCATGCTCGAGATGGAGACCTGGGTTGTGGTCCCATCCGTGACCGGCGCTGAACTGACGCTGGCTGGACGTTGGTACTGGATGTTCTGTCTGCCTCTCTTCCGTTTCCTCTTACTGCGCTGGCTTTGGCGACTTGGAGTCTGGACCTTTTTCCTATGGCGCCTGTCGCGGCTTGAAATTCGCCTTTCACCCATACATCCCGATTATGCGGCCGGACTGGGCAATCTGGAGCTTGTGCACATTCACTTCGTTCCGCTTATCGCAGCAATCTCCACTGTGTTAGCTGCATCGTATGCAGAGGATGTCTCTTCGGGGAAGCTCGCATTCGAGGCTATCTTTCTTCATGTCGCGCTTATCTTGCTAGTGGATGTGGCTTTGTTCGCCGGACCACTTTTCATCTTCACCCCCAAGCTATGGCGCTGTCGTCTCAAGGGGTTGGATGACTACATGGTCTTTTCGGCGCGTTACGTGCGCGCGTTCGACCTGAAATGGTTGCGCGGCGGCGAGTGCTCTGGCGATGAGCTGCTTGGTACCGCCGATATTCAGTCCCTGGCCGACTTATCCAGCAGCATTGAGATCGTGCGCAACATGCGGTGGGTTCCCGTGAGCTACGGGTTGCTAGTCAGTTTCGCAGCCGCGGCGATTCTACCGATGCTGCCGCTTTTGCTTCTCAAATACCCGATTGACGAATTGGCGCAAAAGATTTTCCAGATATTGGTGGGAATATGACAACGGCCATTTATTTATTCACTCATTTATCCGGCGTGACGAGCCGTCAACAAGTGAATTTCTTACTGGTAGTCGTGCGCCTGAGCCGCGCTTGGCGAGTTGCCGGCTCGGAAACGGGCGCTAATTACATAGAGGATGACCGATGTGCTGAACACCGCGCATCACTTAGGCCACGATAAAGAACGCATTCGCGCCGCGGCAAGCGCGCTCCACGCCGCAGTCAAGCCGATCAAGGTGCTGAAGGCCATCGACTGGCCGCCGGCGGTGAAGCAGCGCTTCTTCGCGGATGGCGCTCGTGAGCTACCGCGTGTCAGCTACCGCGGCTTTGACCCGGCGCCGACACTCGATGCGCTTCGCGAGGCGCGCTCCCACATCGCCTCCGATTCGGTGATAGACCAGTGGCTGGCGCGCCAGGCGGATGCGCTTGAGGATGCGGCCCGCATGCTCGCCGCGGTCGGCACCCGCGAGTTCTTCGCGTACGGGCGACGCTTATATGGCGAGCCGACCGCGCCGCTGCGCTTTCACCCCGCCACGCCGCTCGAACTGGCGCAGCGCATGCGCGAGGTGACGGAGCAACTCGCGCATCTAAAAATCGATATCGGGCCGCCGTCGCTCCATAGCGCAGAGGAGGTCGCGCGGGACATCGGTGCAGCGGTGGGCAAACACTTCGGCGATGCCGCTCCGAAGATCGAGATCGTCGAAGTGCTCTCGGCGAATGCGTTGGCGAGCCGCAAGGCCATCAAGCTCAAACGTGGCGCGCGCTTCACCGACCGCGATGCCCAGCAATTATTGCAGCACGAGGCCTTCGTCCACGCCGCGACAGCACTCAACGGACGCACCCAGCACGACCTGCCGATTCTCGGCGATGGACATCCTTGCAATGCGCGTACCCAGGAGGGGCTCGCCGTGTTTGCCGAGTTGGCCAGTGGTACGCTTGAGCTTGACCGCCTCACGCGGCTCGCAGACCGCGTGTTCGCAATCCAGATGGCAGTGGAAGGCGCCGACTTCTTAGTGGTGTATCGCTGGTTCCTCGAGCGCAGTGATGACACGGATCGTGCCTTCGAAAGCGCCCGGCGCGTGTTTCGCGGCGGCGTGCTGAGCGGCGGCGCTCCTTTCACGAAAGACGTTGTGTACCTCTACGGCCTGCTGCAGGTCATCAATGCGTTCCGCGCGATTTTTGCCGCCGGCCGTGCCGACTGCTTGCAGCTCCTTTTTTGCGGCAAGCTCGATCTCGCGGACATTCCGGCACTCGGCGAACTCGCCCACCGGGGGATGGTGCGCGCGCCGCGTTTCGTGCCGCCGTGGATCAGCGATCCGCGCTCAGTCTATGCGCTGCTGGCGGTCAGCTCGTTCACGAGCCGCATCGATCTCGAGCCGATGACGAGGTTCGCGGAACAACTGCTGGCGTCCGTGCCGCGCGTAGAGCTCCGTCCATAATCTCTATCGATCGCGCTGACCATTTGCAGCGAAGTCAGCGAGCCACCATGGGTGCGATGCGGCCAAGAAGATGAGAAATACCATCGCCGTGCCATCTTTAACCCTCGTCCGTTAAGCCGCCAGACCGCGCGCGTCGTATAGGACGAAGGTCCAATTCCCGGCGCCGCCGCGGCGCCGTACCCTCCTGTGAAGTGAGACCGCAATCCGGGAGCTTCGATTTCGTCCGGATGATTCTTATCAGTGGAGGTTAGCCATGCATAAACAGTGGTTGATTCCTGCGGTCGCAGCCTTCGTCATGGTTTATGGTATCAACGCCGAAGCCGACGATAGCCTCAATACGGGGTGGGCGTTCGAGTTTACGCCGTACCTCTGGGCGGCGGGCATCGATGGCGATGTGACCGTGCGCGGCCGAACCGCCAACGTCGACATGGACTTCAATGACTTGGTGGATGATGTGGACATCGGCGGCTCATTCCTGGGTGTCGTGCGCAAGAATCGCTTCGTAATGTGGGCACAGTTTGATTACGTCGGGTTGGAGAGCGACGACTTGGGTGACGTGCCGTCGGACGCGAAATTAGAGACGAACATGTTGCTCCTAGAAGCCGCCGGAGGCTACCAGTTTCATGGGCCGTTCAAAGGTTCGACGATAGACGCGATGGTTGGATTTCGGTATGGATCTTTTGAGAACAAACTGACCATACAAGGCGCTAAGGCGAAGCGGACTCAAGAGCTGGTGGACCCCATGCTTGTCGTGCGCCCCAGGATTCCGCTCTATCACGACTGGATCGTGTTTAGCCCGACGCTAGCCGTCGGTGGGGGCGGCGATTCGGAATTTATCTATGAGCTGCAGCCTCAGCTGCAGTTCCAGTTCACGGAGAACCTCGCTGCCCGAGTGGGTTACCGTCGGCTGCATTACAAGTTTGAAGGGAAGAGGGACAACGAATTTGACGCAGACCTCCAGGGCTTCATCGTCGGTCTGGGTGTCAAATTCTGATCTGACTCAGGCGAGCTATGGAATGGCAAATCGGCATTCCAAAAGCAGCCGACTTTCTCGCCTGTGCGGTCAGGTCAGTGCTCGCCGTGGACCGCGCAATGGAGCAGCTGGGAATAACTTTGGTAGGGCGCGAGGGACAAGCCTTCACTGGTTTAGGCACGCCCTTATGCAATCACCAGGGCGGACTGTCGGATAAATAGTCAACTATCTCACGGTTTTGATTTTCCCTTCAGGGAAAGCGGTTCTGATCGATCGTGCAATCGCTCGGCTTAGCTTGGCAAGGCTGCGGCTCATGGCTGCCACCAGCTCCGGATAGCCGGGACCGCCAAGCTTTTCCCGGATGCTGGCCTCCTGCACTAAGGGCTCTCTTTCGCTGTCTGGAGCTGCTATGCTCCACCTCGCGTTGAGCAGCACATCCCCTCCGGGCGCGCCGTCAAAGCGCAAGATATCCATACCGACCTGCAAGTCCGGGGGTTTTGGATGATTCCAGGTGTAGAAGTCGATCCGATTGGTATTCAGCTGCTCTCCGAGGTCTTCGGCCAGCACTCTTGCAATATTATCACCCAGAGGCTCGGCCCAGCGTTCGAATTCAGCCAGCCGGAACTCGTTAAGCCCGCTCCTGGTCACGATCTGAGACCTTTTCAGGTAGCCGGGGATTCGCACTGGTGCGACCAGAATGGTCAGGTCGCCGGAAAGGGTGTCCGCCTGCGGTCTCCCCGACTCCGATTCGGACACGAAGGAAGAGCTTTCGAGCCGGTAAAAATGGGTCGCATTCTGGGTTCCCTTGCCGATGTTGACACATCCTGTTAAGAGGACTAGCAGGAGCGGGATGAAAGAGGAAAAGCATTGCCGGGTCTTCCTCATTTCATTTTCCTTCCTATTCGCTTTTGCCGCGGAGCAGGGCGTCCGGTCGGCGTTCAAGGGTGTCGGCCAGGCCGCGCAGCGAAGAGGCTGCGGCCGTTAATTCCTGAAGGGTCGCGGTGAGTTGATGGCCCAAGGGCGAATTGCCGTCCGCGATGTTTTCGGCTGTGGCAAGGGTGCGCTGGGCTTGCTTGAGAGCGGCAATCGCCGCCTCAGTGGTAGCCCGGAATCTTTCGGCCATGGGGCCTACCTGCTTGTTCACACTCTGCACGAGAACATGCATATTCGCCAGCATCTGGTTAAGGGTATCAAGACTCTTCTGCATTTGCGCCCCATTGGCGAGTTTGTCCAACCCTTTCGCAGCGCTGGAGAGGTTCTCAACCAGTTGCTCCAATGGAATCCTTTGTAGCGTGGCTATAACCTTCTCAGCGGTTCTCCCTATATCCTGGATGTCAGTCGGGACGGTGGGCACCTCGATATGCCGGGGGTCCGCACCCACCAGGCGGACTGGCTTGTTGGGAAATAAATCCAGGTTGATCATCACCTGTCCGGAGACCAGACTCTGCATTTGCAGCTGGGCCCGAAATCCCGTTTTGATCAGGCGATTGACGAACTGCTGCTGCCCCTTCTTGTCGAGAACTTTCGGTTTATTGACACCCTCTCCGACCACGGTAAAACGATCTGGGTCGAGCTCAATGTAGACAGGAATCAGCACCTTCGCCCTTTCGCGGTCGAGCAGCACGTCAACGCCGGTCACCTCTCCGATGGGAATTCCCCGATAGGCCACCTGAGATCCGACACTCAAGCCCTTCAGCGATCCTTCGAAGAAAAGAACGTAAGAGGGCCTTTGTTTAAAAAATTTTCCCGAACCGAACACCAGGACGGCGATAAATAACAGGGCGACTGCCCCAAGGACGAAGACCCCGATCAGTGTCTTATTCGCTTTTTTGCTCATCGTGCGGGCTCTTGATCAGGGGGCGGATGGCGGTTCACCTTCCTCCCCTCGCCTCTGGTCAAAAAATTGATGATTTTTGGGTCCTTCGATTCGGCGAGCAATTTTTTCGGGTCGCCGCTGGCCAGCATCGTCCTGGTTTCCGGATCAAGGAAAACCGAGTTGTTGCCAATGGCAAAAATGCTCGCCAGCTCGTGCGTGACTACCACGATGGTTGTCTCCAGGCTTTCGCGGAGCTGAAGGATCAAGTTGTCGAGCTGCCGGGCGCTCACCGGGTCGAGGCCGGCCGAGGGCTCGTCGAAAAAGAGGATGTCGGGATCGAGCGCCATGGCCCGAGCCAGGCCGGCTCTTTTTCGCATGCCACCACTGATTTCGGAAGGGTAGTAGTCTTCGAATCCCGCGAGTCCCACCAGGGAAAGCTTCAGAGCGACAAGGTCCATGATTCGGCCGGCCGGCAGGTCCGTATAGTGCTCCAGGGGCAGCGCGATGTTTTCCGCCAGGGTCATGGAGCTCCAGAGAGCGCCGGACTGATACAAAATCCCGAAGTGCCGCATGAGCTTTTCCCGTTCCTCCGGTAGGGTCTCCCAGAAGCTGGTCTCGCCGTACCGGACCCGGCCTCGCAGGGGCTCTTTCAATCCCACCAGAATTTTCAGCAGCGTACTCTTGCCGCACCCGCTTCCCCCCATGATGATGAAGACATCTCCTTTATCAATGGCGAAGCTCAGGTCGCGCATGAGCACAAAGCTGCCGTATCCCATGTCCAGGTTCTGTACTTCGATAACCGCCTCAGCCGGTCTTTCTTCTGGCATGGGCTAGATCCCCAGAACTTCACAGGCGTATGTAATGAGGGCCGTGGCCACAATAATCCACACGATGCCGGTGACCACCGCGGATGTTGCCGCCTCGCCGACGGCCGAGGCGCTTCTGCCGCACTGCATGCCCCGAAGACAGCCCGCCAGAGCCACCAGCACCCCGAACACGGCGCTGTGGAAGAGGCCGATCCAGAGATTGCTCAGGGGGACCGTCTCCTTGGTCTGTAGGTAATACTGCGTTGGGGTGATGTCGAGCATGCCAACGCCTACCAGAAAACCTCCCAGCACCCCCATGAGATCCGCGTAAAGAGTGAGCAAGGGCATCATCACGATGAGAGCGGTCATGCGGGGCAGGACCAGAAATTCGATCGGAGAAATGCCGAGGGTCCGCAGAGCGTCGATTTCCTCGTTGGTCTGCATGGTGCCGAGCTGGGCTGCGAAGGCGGCCCCAGTGCGGCCGGCCATAATGATGCCGGTCATGATCGCTCCCATCACCCGGATCATGGCTATGCCGACGAGACTGGCCACGTAGATTTGGGCTCCGAACATTTTTAACTGGATGGACCCGACGAAAGCGAAGATCAAACCGACGAGAAGGCTGATGAGGGAGACGATCGGCAGCGCCTGCGCGCCGCTCTCCTGGAGGGTCCGAACCAGATCCGTTCGCCGATACCGGGCCTTGCCAATCAGCATCCTCGCGAATGCAATGACCGCTTCGCCCAGAAAATCGACTGTTTCCCGGGTTCCTTGCCAGGCATTCACCGAGGTTGTGCCGACCCGTTCGAGAAAGGACTCCCGCTTTGCTATCTTCCGCGCCCCCTGCCTCTCGGCAACGGCGCTAGCCAGCGAAAGCAGACGCTGCACCCCCGCTGGAATATCCGAAGGCTGAAACTCAATATTGTTTCTTTTGCAATATTTGATTACAGCGACGAGGAAAATCAGCAGACTGCTGTCCCAACCCCGCAAGCGATGTGCATCGATGGTAACTGCGTTGATTCCCGGATGCGCTTCGATCCACTCCTCCACGGTGGTGGCCGACGGTACAGCACCCTCGAGGAACCAGTCTCCCGAGAGGGTGAGGAGCAGACGTCCTGATTCCGCACGGCTGAACTCCAGAGGGCTCTTGGCCGCCGCTTTCCCAATTTCAGGCTTGTGCTGCTCATCCATGAGTGGGCCCGCATGGTCTCAAGCTGTTCACCTTGCTCCCTTCGATGAAGCATTGCGATATCACCACCATAGGATAAAGGCGGGGAATCATCCTATCGGACTTTGGTCCAATAAGGATGTGTCTCGCAAAAAGTTCGCATCGTCATCGATTCCCTGCAGCGGATAGCGGAGATGACCGCAAAGGGGCAAGGGGACCCACGTTTGGGCGCCTTGCGCGTTCCCCCGGCATTCCTTGACGCGATGCGGCAGGAGGAGTTCACGGTGTTTATGTTCGCCAATCAACTCCCCCTGCTTCAGCTCGGACGGGAACCGCCGGCGGTGACAGGCAAGATCGACGACTACTGCAGCGCGGCTGGCGACAAGCAGGATGAGTGCTTGATGAAGCAGCTCAATATCATCGCCTTCTCGGATCCGAACGACATACTGAGCTGGACAGTACCACCGGACTACCCCGACAAGTATATGGACTCCCGCCTGTGTCCGGCCATGGACAACGTCATCATCAACGTTGCCGAAGTCATGACGCTCTTCGATACGGTCGAGCTAGCCAATCCGGCCGAAGCCCATGCCCAATATAACGACGATGAGCGTGTCATGAGCCTTATCGCGCGCGGTGTGGGCACAGGCGGAACCCTGCCACTGGTCAAAGAGCGCTGCGAGTGGCTCGAGGCGCCATCGCAATAACGCTGTGGGGCAAGCGCTTGCGCTAAGGAGTACACAGGCTTGGGGCCATCCCTGAGCCGGTGACATCCAGACGACGCAATTTCAGCGAAGGCCATTCACCATGCGCCGGACAAATTCAGTTTGTTCTTGCGCCTCAATTTCTTCCACCCTCGAATCGGATGCGGCAATCTGCGCTGCTTCGGCAGCGGAAATCTCATTGGCAAGCTCTTGGAGCCGACTGCGACGCTGGCTGCGGGCTAGCCGACCCTCTTCAATCGCGTCGGTCATCGCCCGATCTTCAGCAATAAGATTCTCGTACTTGTTCGGGACGCGGGTTCTCGGAAGAATTCTCTCTTCGATAACCTCGTAGACACAATTGCGCCATGCACGCTCATTCTCTCCAAGAGACGTTTCTTCGATGGCCGCATTGGGATCGTACCCGATACGCTCCGCGCATGAGCTCATGCCAGCCTTGACCGTCTGCCTAAAGCTAGCGGGGTTATATGTTGCATCTTCTTCTGCCACGGCAAGTTCGCTCGCGCCAATGAATGCGACAAAGATAATCGCAATAGCGATGCCTCTTGCGGCAGCGAAGGGGATCATCCCGAGGGTGAAGGGCCTCAGCTTTCTATAAAACGATGTTTTCCGGTGCATGCCTTTTACACCTTATCGTGGGTTGTTTCGTCATAAGCGTAGACTTCGTCATAAGCGTAGACCGATTCCGTGCCAACAAGCTCCATCCCACTGGCTCTTGTCAGCTGCCGAGGAGATTAATCGCGCGTGCCGCGACAACGACGAGTGTTGCAAGCGAGATCGCGCTCTCAACCATCATGAGTATCTTCGCGCGCGAGGTCAGTGGCAGAACATCGGTGGTGCTAAAAGCCGTAGCCGTCGAGAACGAAAGGAAAAGGTAGTCGACGTACGTCGGTCGCCAGTCGGGCGGCACCTGCTCGGGAAGCCCCGTCTGCGGAAAGAGCCAGTCGGGTCGCATATTAGCGTCGTTCCCGCGGGCTTCGGGGCCGCCACGATCGATCTGCCAATAGGCGATCGAAAACGTCAGCACGTTGGTAACCCAGGCCGCGACGCTTGTAGTGAACAGCTGACGGCCGCTCAATTCCTCCGGTCGGTTCAGCATCGCCAACATCAGATACGACAGAGTCGAAAAGGTCGCAGCTTCTGCAAGCACCACAGCGAGCAGCGCAGAAGCCCGCTCGGCTCTGCACCACTGCGGATGTCCAGCGGTCAGATAGAGACCGACCATCGGCACCAGCAAGAGGACTCCGATCCCATAGGCGAACCAGGATGGGAAAAGCCGAACGCGACTTGGCAACATTGTGAGCAAGAAGAGGACCACGAGAATTGCCAGTGCGGCGGGCCAACGAGACTCGATGCGAAACGCTCGCACCGGTTCATTGGTTGTCTTCAGCCATTGCATCAGCGTCTCCAGCGTTCTGCGCTGCGGCCGCTCGACCTTGCGGGAGCAAAATAAAGCAGGACAGCGTACTTGCGCCTGCGAGTCCAGCGATGACCTTGATAAAGGTCCGCAAAGCGCACATCACAACCGCGCGTTTACCCAGTCCACCAATATGTCTGGGCCTAAGCCCCCGCCAGGCGCGCGTGGTTTTCATCAATTTCAGTCCCCGCGTGCCTTAATGCGCTTGGTTTGTGTTTCTTGGTTGCGGTTGACGGGGGCTCTTCCTTCAGTTTGCGCGACTCGCTCTGGGCTTGCTCGTCGTTACCCACCATCTCAGCCTGGCTCCGGCTCCATTGCCTGGTCTCGGCTAATGAGAGGCTAAGACGGCACACAGAGCTGCTCCGCCGGCTCCCTTGCATGCGCTTGTAAGCAAAAGCGTACGCCCTCTGCATGATTGGAATAAATTGGACGTTGGTCCTATGGCCGAAGTGAGCCAACCTATTCCCGGGTTCCCGGTCCTTGCTCCGGTTCGGTATTGGTGATGGACGCCGACCGGAGCCGTCGCCGTTTACGATGGAAGCGGCCGCGCAGGACATCCGGATGGTGGGCGGCGGGAGCCACCGATTCCTGGGCAGGCGCGCGGAATGATGTAAGGGGGACTGCGGCTCGAGCAAGGCGCTGCCGCTCTTTGAGAAAACCTGCCCGCGATACCCTGTTGATGCAGGTCAACTCCTGACCGCAATTTGCTCCATATACTTAATACACGTCGTTCCTAAAACAAGGCCCCCGCGTTAGAAGGATGGAGATGGCGAAGTCGGTCTTTTTGCCCGCCCTCTATGTGACAGCCGGCATTGCCTTATTTGCGGCGATCCATCATGCCATGATCGGGTATCAACGACCGGCCGAGCGTGTCCAGCTTCTTTTCTCGGCCTTGTGCGCTGCGGTTGGCATTTACGTGCTCCTGAGAACGGCCACTTATCAGGCGCAGTCGGTCGAGGGTCTCATTAGACTGCATCGTTTAGACCTATCTGCGGCGATGCTGGCGTTGGCGATCATGCCTTGGTTCATCGCCAGTTACACCGGGGCCCGACCGAGATGGCCGCCGGTCATCCTGAGCGGCCTGTTCATCATTCTCTCTCTTGTCGGACTTCTCGTGCTCCGCCACGGGCTGCACTTTTCCGGAATGCCGGTCCTGCATATTCAAACGCTTCCTTGGGGCGAGAAGATCGTGGATCTATCGGCAGGTTCGCGATCTGCGTGGTACGTTGCCGCATGGTTCGGCTGCGGCGCGATGTTCGCCTACGCAGGCTACGCCTGCGTCCAACAGTACCGGAAGGGAGCCCGACGAGAGGCGGTATCGCTAGGCATTGCCATGGCGATTTTCGGAGTATTAGCTCTGGACGGAGTTGCTTTCGGCGGCATTTTCTACCTCTCTCAGTTCGCATTTGTCGCCGTAGTCATCGCTATGAGCAGGGTTTTGGGCCGTGAACGCCGTGAGACCCGGCAACGAATGCAAATCGTACTCGATCATGTCCCCGGCATCGTGTCGTTGAAGGATCGAAACGGAAGATATCTATACGTCAACCGCTGGTTCCAGGAAGAAAACTTGCTCGATCTGCCAAAGGTGCTCCGTCACACCGACCACGAGCTGTTTCCACGCGAGCGGGCCGATGTGAGCCAAGCCAATGACGAGCGGGTCATCGAAACGGGCTGGAGCCTGGACACTCAAGAGACGTTCGACACCGCGGCCGGCAAGCGCACTTGGTACTCGGTCAGGTTCCCGGTGGCTGATTCGGACGGCAGGGTTTGGGCGCTCGGCAACATTGCGACCGACGTCACCGAGCTGCGAGCCGCGGAGCAGGAAGCGCGTGTGTTGCGCCACCAGCTCTGGCATATGGAGCGAGTGGCGCGGACGGAGATGATCAGCGCATCGATTGCCCATGAGTTGCTGCAGCCGCTCGCCGCGATTCTCAGCAACGCGCAAGCGGGCTTGCGCTTCCTGGACAGGGACTCCGTGGATCTCACTCAGATTCGCGAGCTCCTGGTGAATATCGCAAGCGACGACAAGCGCGCCAGTAAGATAATCAGCGGATTGAGAACAATGCTCTCCAGCAAGGAGACTCCGCCCGAGCGAGTCGACGTGGCGGAATGCATTCTTGAAGTGGTGGAGATAATGCGTACCGAATTTACGGCGGCGGGGATCGAGTGTACGCATGGCCTGCGGGAAGGATGTTCGGTTGTGGTCAACAAAACACAGCTGCAGCAGGTGGTTCTCAATCTTCTGATGAACGCCGTTCAGGCAGTCGATGGGAGACCGCCGAACCGGCGCCGGATTCGTGTTGGGGTGGCAGCTGGCGAAGACCGGGAAGTGTGGATCTCGGTTCAGGACAACGGCCCCGGTATCTCGGAGTCCGATTTCCACGCAGTGTTCGATGCGTTTTTCACTACAAAAGCCGAGGGGATGGGTATCGGCTTGGTGGTGTGCCGCTCCATTGTCGAGACGCACGCCGGCAGAATCTGGGCGGAGCGCAACGATAGCCAGGAGGGCATGACGTTCTTCGTTGCATTGCCCGCTGCGGCCGATGATTCAAGCACTCACCTGGAGGGCGTTCGAACCTCCAAGGAAGGTAGCGAAGATGGATCGAAGCACGAAGGACGAGCCTACCGTTTTCATCGTTGACGACGACCCAAGCGTTCGCAAAAGCTTGCGGTTGTTGATTTCCGCAGCCGGCGGCTATCGCGTGGAATGTTATGAGAACGCCTACGATCTGCTCTTGGCCGTCTCTACGAGTGCCAGTGGATGTGCTGTCATCGACGTGCGAATGCCGGGCGTGAAGGGCCCGGAGTTGCACGAGCTTCTCCGCGAGCGCAGCCCGGCGCTTGCCGTCGTTTTTCTTACCGGGTTTGGCGATGTCCAAACCAGCGTCAGCGTCATGAAGCGGGGCGCCATAGATTATTTGCTGAAGCCGGTTTCGGACGAGGTTCTGCTCGAGACCGTTGAGCGTGCATTCAAACACAGTGCCGAAATGCGACGCCAGCTTGGTCGGTTGAAGAACGCGCAGCTCGCCGCGGACCAACTCTCGCCGCGAGAGCGGGAAGTCTTGGAGTATGTCATCGGCGGTTATCTCAACAAGCAGATCGCCGCCGAACTGGCAATTGCCGAGAAGACGGTGAAGGTTCACCGAGCCCGCGTCATGGCTAAAATGCGGGCCCGTTCGGTTGCCGAGCTGGTTCGCGTATGTGAGATAGCGCGGGTGCAACCGCGTGAGCGCGGAAGCGTTGACTACTCTGTCGTGCCGTAGCGATGCCCGAGCCGCACGATGCGTGTCTTGGCTCCGAAATCAACTGGACACCCCCAACATCGTTTTGTGTGACTACTCGCTAACATGAGAGGGTCGGCTCGGTGGGCTCGTTCGGCATCGGAAAATGCAGGTTCTCCGTCATCTGCGCGAGCTTCTTCCTTGCCGCTTTCGCCCAGCTCTGCCACTTCGGCAACTGCACGGCGTGACCATGGACGTAGACGTCGACTGGGGTGACCGGATCGCCGCCTTCGGTAGGCGCCAACGCCCAGTGCGGGCGGATCTCGTTGTAACGGCGGCGGAACTTTTCGAGCGATTCTCGGGCCTCGCCGGGCGTCGCATACAGCTTCCAGTACACTTCCTCGGTCTTCAGCGTCTGATGGAAACGCTCCAACAGCCCGAGCTGTGTCGGCGTCCGATACTGGATGCGCACGTGCGCGTAGTCGCCATCGATATGCCGTTGGAACGATCGAGCGAGAAAGCTCGAGCCATTGTCGGTCACCAGAAACGGCGTCTTCTCGAGTGGGCCGTGCAAGCGCTCAGCCTCCGCCCGCGCCGCATCGAGCGCCGCCGCGACATCTACGGCCCGGTAGCTCGGAGTGAAGTAGCAAGCGAGCAGGTAGCGCGAGTAGTAGTCGATCACCGTCACCGCGTACCACCAGCCGTGGCCGGGGATGTGGATGTACGTGACGTCGGATTGCCACAGATCGTTGGGCCCCTGCGGCAACAGCTCGAACAGCCGCGCCGCCTGGTAGAGCTCTGCCTGCCGAACACGCCGCTTCTGCAGCAGACCCGCCTCCTTCATCACCCGGTAGGCCTGCTTGTTCGACACGCCAATTCCCAGGCGCCGAGCAATTACCGCGATGCGCTTGTAGCCCCACCACGGGTACTGCTCGGCGAGCTGTCGAATCGCCAGCGCCAACTCCTCCGCCACCGCCTTGGGCTTGCGCCCCCGCTTCTTCGGTTCGTCCTTGCGGCGGGCGTACCAGACCGAGCGGGAAACACCGAGCCACTTCAGCAGCTGGTTCAGTCGCGCCGGCGGCTTCGACGCCTTCTGTGCCTGGGAAATCATCGAGCGCACCGCCTCCGTCAGCTCAAGTCGCCCGAAAGTTTTTTTAAAATGCGATTGGCGATCGTAATCTCGCCGATCACCTGGTCGCGCTCGGCCAGCTCCGCCTTCAGCCGCTTAATCGTTTTGGCCTGCTCCGAGTGCGCGCCGCGTCCGTTCAACGCCTGCTTGCCGCCGCTGAAAAACTCATCCCTCCAACGGTACAGCGTCTGCTCGGATATCCCCGCGCGTCGCGCAATCTGCACCGCTGGCTCTTCCTTGCTCAACAATCGCAGCACGACTTGGGCTCGCTGCTCTGGCGTCAACGTCGACTTCTTCGCCATTTCCACGTCTCCTTCTGGACACTTCAAGTATCACGTACCTTCGTGTCCGGAGAAATCGGAGCTATACATGCGGAAGCGGACGGCTCGACCGTCGCTGCGCGAGGCCTTGCGCGCATGATCAGGAGAGACGCGCGTCACGCCCTTATGCACTCCACATAACTGCTCTTCGCTTGCGCGGCCTTGTTCAAATCAGAGGGCGACTCGGGTCCGTGGAGCTATGTGTGCCCTTCGACTCCAGATTTCCTGTGAGCTAGCCGCGCCCATCTCCGGCTGGTTCCTGGCGATAAACAACAATCCACGTCAAACCCGTTGGCCGAAGGTCCAATATTCCAGATCGGTTTATTCCGCTAGTTTCCTTGCAGGCCGCGAGGATCTGGTGATGGCGGGTATCCGCAAAGCCATTACGGTTTACATACTCGACGATGATGAGTCGGTCCGCCGCAGCCTGTTACGCTTGCTTGGTGCCGCCGGCTTCGAAGCGGTCGCCTTCGACGCGGCGGAGTCATTTCTCTTGCATATTCCGTCCGTTACCCCGCCTGGCTGTCTCCTCCTCGACATCACGATGCCGCACATGAGCGGCCTGCAGGTGGTGCAACGCATGCGCGCCATGGGCGTCTCGGTACCGGTGATCGCAGTATCGGCTCGCGATGATAACGAGACGCGATGCCTGGCGCACCAGCTCGGCGCAAAGCTCTTTCTCGGCAAACCCGTAGACGATCGCGCGTTGATTGACGCCATTCAATGGGTGGCAGCGGATAGCTGACAGGGGGCCTCCCTAGACCGTGAGCGGGAACGTCGCTGCCCGCGGCAAAGGCGTGCGATCTCGCGAGGTCGATGTTAAGACCAAGGTCCAATGGCTTCTGCCCGTCACGGAGCTAACGTGTCCATATGTAAGGGCGGGTTTCCGCACAATGGCGTTGGTGCCTTGCCCAGCCCGGCTGCGGGAAGAAGAGGGGCTAAACAAATCGCCCTGGACCGGAGCCAATCAATGCGCAGAAGCGTGGCGGTTTCGCTGATTCTGATAGCCGTACTGGCGCTAACGCAGATCGACGCGGTGCGGGCGCAGGAGGATGCCGGTCCCTGGAGATTCGAGATCGGCACGGGGCTGCACGCACATTTCGTTGAGGGTGACGTTGGGTTCACCAGCTTCAGAGGCGCGGAGAAGGCCGACGTTGATCTGAGTGCAGGTGATATCGAAGAATTCACTGAGTCCGCCTTACAGGTCCAAGCATCAGCCGCGAAAGGCAGGTGGACATTCCACCTCGGTTATGCGCACTTGAAGCTTGAGGATGAGTCGACAATTGACGTCCCCGGTGGTGCTTTGCCCCCGCTAAAAAGCAAGTCAGCTTGGATTACAACGTCACGGAAGCTTCGGGAGCCTACCAGTTTGCGCAAACGCGAGGTCACCGGTGGGGCGCGTTGGCAGGCGTGCGGTATACGGAACATGAATATAACATACGGATTTCCGGTGCAAACACCGAGCGCAAGCGCTCGCTGAATCAGAACTGGATCACCTATCTCGTCGGCCTCAACCACGAGTATCCGTTTACCGACACGCTGTTATGGTCGAACCAGGCGGTGGTGGGCTTCGGAGAGCCGGATTCCTACTGGGACTTCACGACGCAGCTCGCTTGGCAGTTCGCTCGATCATGGAAGGCGGGTCTGCATTTCACCTACCGGAACATACACTTCGAGAATGATAGCCCCGGCGACCCCGACTACTACCGCTACGACGTCAGCGAGTTCGGGCCGAGCGTCAATATCGCCTACACGTTTTGACGGTTTGACCCGGGCCGTCCTGAGAGCCGGCGGCGCGTGGCTGGTGCCGACTTCTCTGAGCGGAGCCGCAAAGTGTTGTTTGTCCGCTAACAGGCCCGGGGAGAAAGCAATGAGTAAGGCGGCAGGTCTTAGGGTTGCAATCGCCGTCGCGCTGGCTGGGCAGCTAGGCGTCGCCGGGGCTCAAGACGAAAAATCGACCGGTCTGGCAAAGAAGCTCGCCAACCCGATTGCCTCCTTGATCAGCGTGCCTTTTCAGTACAACTACGACGAGAACGCCGGCCCGAATGACAAGGGCTCGGTAAGCCGGGTCAACATTCAACCGGTCGTTCCCTTGAGTCTGAACAGCAAGTGGAATTTGATCACGCGGACCATAGTCCCCGTCGTGATCGACCAAGACAATATTCCGACGATCGGAAGCAATGACTCCGGACTTGGCGACGTGCTCGCGAGCCAATTTTTCTCGCCGAAGGCGCCGACCGCCGGGGGATGGATCTGGGGGGTGGGTCCCGTGGAACTCCTGCGCACGGCCTCGAAGCATACGCTGGGCGAAGAAAAATGGGGCCTGGGGCCGACGGCAGTCGCTCTCAAGCAGAGCGGCCCGTGGACTTACGGCGCACTGGCCAACCACATCTGGTCGGTGGCAGGCGATGACGGCCGCGCCGACATCAACCGAACCTTCATGCAGCCCTTTCTCGCCTACGTCACCCGAACCAGTACGACATTCGGCCTCAATACAGAGTCGACCTACGACTGGAAAGCGGAGCACTGGTCGGTGCCCATCAACGTTTCGGTGGCGCAGTTGCTCAAGCCGGGCCGTGTGCCGATGCAGGTGAGCCTTGGTGCGCGCTACTGGGCGGCTTCTCCGGACAGCGGCGTGGAGGGTTGGGGTTTGCGAGCGCAACTGACCTTTCTGTTCCCGCGCTGAGTCCGTGGACATCTTCGCTGGACGAATGAACCGCTTGCCCCACCAGAACGCAGGGTGCCTTCCGCATATCCCGGCTGATACGCCCGTGTGCCCCGTCTCGCCGGGAACGGTCTCGCGCATGGTCACAGGCGCTCTGGCCTTCCTGTGGCGCGCCGATGCCTGGAACAAAGGTGATACCTTGCTCAGCCGTCGACGCCACGCCCCGCCGCTTCCGATCCGCAGCGCCCCGAATGAGATGAAACGGCGGCACAGGGGTGCCGTGCCCATCGGTATGGCCGTGCTCCTTGCCTGCTTTTTGACGTGCCTTTCGACAGCGCCCGCGCTCGCCCAGTCGCAGGAAGCGCTTGCCGGTTCGGTTACGGAGTCGCTGCGAGTCGCGCCGGTCGCAATCGACGGTCATGTGCTTTTCAGTGTTCGTGGCGTCTCCGCATTCCCTCCCGAGCAGCGTGCGGCGCTAATCGTGGAGCGCATCCGCACGATGGCTGCAAGCGACGTTGCCGTCGAGGATATAAAAGTCACCGAGTCGGGGCAGATTTCCATGATATCCGCGGCTAATCAGCGCTTGATGGGCGTAGTCGATGCCGATGCGCGCCTCGAGGGGGTGGGGCGATCGGTCCTCGTTCAGGTCTACGCGGAGCGGATCGCGAATGCGGTGCGCTCGTACCGGGCAGAGCGCACGCCGCATACCCTGCTGGTCCATGGAAGCTATGTCGTCATCGCCACCGTTGTGGTCATCTTGGCCTCCTGGACGGTCGTGCGGGCCTCCGGCGGGCTGCACGCTACGCTGCAGCGTCGCTACCGAGAGCGTTTTGAAAATCTGCAAATTCACAGACTGATGATTCTCACAGCGGAGCAGCTATGGGCCGGTATAACCGGATTTCTTCGTGCTGCACGCGTGATCATGCTGCTCGCCATCTTTTACGTTTACCTGCGGTTTGCACTCGGACTCTTCCCCTGGACGCGGAGCTTTGCCAACCGGCTCCGCGACATCGTGATCGATCCGCTAGCGACCATGGGCGCGGCATTTATCGAAGTTGTCCCGAATCTTGTGTTCCTCATGATTCTCGCCGTCATCACACGCTATCTCATCAAGTTGGCGAGGCTGCTTTTTGACGCGCTTGCGAGCGAGCGCCTGCGTCTCGGCCAGTTCGAGCCGGAATGGGCCTGGTCGACGTATCGAATCGTGCGCCTGTTCATCATCATTTTTGCTGTTGTCGTTGCCTATCCCTACATACCGGGGTCGAGTACCGATGCGTTCAAGGGGATCTCGATACTTGTGGGTGTCATCGTCTCACTGGGATCATCGACCGTTATCGCCAATATCATCGCTGGTTACACGATGACTTACCGGCGCGCATTCCGAAGCGGAGACCTAATCAAGGTTCAGGATACGCTTGGTCACGTGCTGGAAATGCGGCTGCTCGTCACACGCGTGCGCTCGTTCAAGAACGAAGAGGTGGTGATCCCCAATTCCCTGATCCTAAGCAGCGAGGTCGTGAGCTATACCGTGCTCGCCCGCGAGCAGGGGCTTATTCTGCATACGACCGTCAGGATCGGCTACGCGGTGCCGTGGCGGCAGGTGGAGGCGATGTTAAGGATCGCTGCCGAGCGCACCGAGGGAGTGCTCGAGGATCCTGCGCCGTTTGTTCTGCAGCGGGAGCTTGGCGATTTCGCCGTTGCCTATGAAGTCAACGGGTACTGCACTGAGCCCAGCCGCATGCCGGCCATATACACCGCTCTTCATCGCAATATTCTGGATGTCTTCAACGAGTTCGAGGTCCAGATCATGACCCCGGCCTACGAGGGCGACCCGCCTGAGCCGAAAATTGTGCAAAAGGGCCGATTGCACGCGCCGCCCGCGCCACCCGCGGCGGCCGACGAGCGCCGCCAAGAGGCCGGATCAGGCCCATAGCGGTATGCGCACATTGCCTTACCAGCTCATACCCCGGCCACTTAGTTTGAACCCGCCGGCTGACCCGGATGCGCGGGTCGGGTTTGCCGGTCACGCATCGTATGCGACCAAAGTCCAATGGCGGCCGAGCGCCGCCGATCTAGCCTTAGATTACCCGGAGCGAAAGGGCCTGCGGCCTGTCCGAAACGGCTTTGCCGACCTCACACCAGTGCGGATGGCGGACACACCCCGAGGTGGCGCTTCGAGAGCGCTTCGCGGGGGCAGCCGGCGGTTGTTGCGGTCTCAGCGTGCGATCCTCAGTGATCCAAGACAAAAGGATGAATCTGCGCTTTTTGTTCCACGCCATCATGCCGGGGCGGCAGTGGGGTTGCTGCATCCAGCAGCGGCGCAGTGACTCCTCATCTTGCCGTCGCAACGACCAGAGTAGGGAGCAGCATGGCAATGACACCGAGGAATGCCTGCGCGGCGCCCAACGAGTATCTGAGGGAATCACCCCGTGCAACAGGAACCGTTTTTAGAAGATTTCCCCGTTATCGCAGGCTGTTCACTGCGTGCATGGCGGGCGTGATTAGGTCGTCGATAGGGCTGCCACGCAGTCGTTTTGCCGAGGGAGTGGACACCGCAGGGCTCCGCGCGACGTCGATGGTAGCCTATGTGATTGAAAATTATAAGGCGAAGATCAGTATCATGTAATAGGAGGATCCGTTATGAATCACCAAAGGGACAGTGACAGCCAGCGTCAGTGGATGCCCCCCGGCTTTGGCAGCGCGTCGACTGAACCGGCCAGGCTCGTCAGGGGCTTCGTGGCGGCTCTGCTGTGTCTGCTAGGTGTAGTCGTGGTTTCAGGCTGCACCTCCACCAAGATCACTGACCGCGAGCAACTCGCGAAGGGGGAGCAACTGCCGCGGCCGAATCATATCTTGGTCTACGACTTCGCGGCTACGCCCGCCGAGGTGCCCGCGGATTCCGCCCTTGCCCAGAATTTCCAGCTCGAGAGCCAGACTCAAACAGAAGAGCAGATCGAGACTGGCCGGAAGTTGGGCGCGCAGATTGCCGCGAAGCTGGTCGAGGACATCCGCGAGATGGGAATGCCTGCAACACATGCCGCGACCAGAGCCGTGCCCGAACTCAACGACCTGGTGCTGCGCGGCTATCTCGTCTCCGTCGAGCCGGGCAGTGCCGCCAAGCGACTCACGATTGGCTTTGGTGCGGGCGGCTCCGAGCTGACCGCGGCGGCCGAAGGTCTCCAAATGACGGCTCAGGGCCTGCGTAAGCTCGGGTCTGGCACTGTGCAAGCCGGAGGCCGCGGCAAGACCCCGGGCACGGCCGTAGGGGCCGCTACCTTTGCCGCGACCGCCAATCCGGTGGGGCTCATCGTCACCAGCGGAATGAAAGTGTACGGAGAGGTCAGCGGCCGCGGCAAAATCGAGGCTCGGGCCGAGGAAATCGCCGAGGCAATCGCCAATGTGATCAGGGAGCGATTCCGGGAGCAGGGCTGGATCGATTGAGACGATTCACATGGAAGCGCTATCGAAGCTGGCGGCGACAGCGACTTGCTTGATCGCCTTGAGTATGTGCCTCAGCGGCTGCGCCAGCATGGCGGAGGGCATAACACGGGCACTAATGAGCAATGAGGAGGCCATTGTCGTGCTTAACGTGCGCGAGAGCGACGTGATCCCGCTGATGTAGGCATTCGTAGCGCACCACCCTGAGCTGCGCTTGTCATGTCTGCCGACCGCTCACCCGGAGCGCTACGAGTTCGAGTTCGGCGTGTGCGGTTCGGCAATCGTCAGCATGCCCATGCAGGAGCTCAAAGCCGGCCGGTGTGGGGCGGCCTGGATAGTGAGCCTATGCAGGCCGCTATCCGCCAGAGCCTCGGCATCGTGAGCTAATGTCCAAGATGGCGCGTAAACGCCATGGGAAAGCATGTCGGCCTGTCCGATTGGCTCGGGATGATCTGTCGCGTGCTTGGATGCGCTTCACCCGTTACCTGCGGCCCGCTCGCTGAAAGGCAGCGCTTATGATGCCGGTAATCGGAGTGGACGGCTGCCGTTCTGGCTGGTTGGCGGTGCGCTCGCAGGGCGGGTGCGAATGCGGATGCCAGGTTCGGGTGATTCCCAGCATCCGGGAAGTGTGGATGTGGGGCGGGGGAGAGGCCCTTATCCTGGTCGATGTCCCGGTCGGGCTGAGTGATGCGGGCAGTCGGCTCTGTGATTCGGAGGCGCGGCGTCGACTCGGTTTTCCGCGTAGCACGAGTGTGTTCTCCCCGCCGGTCCGTCGCGCGCTCTTGGCTTCCGGATGGCGGGAAGCGGCGGATATGAATGAGCGGCTCACAGGCAAGCGGATCAGTCAGCAGGCCTGGGGCATTGCCCAGAAAATCCGCGAGGTGGATGAGTTTCTGCGGGCCAATCCGCAGCGTCAGCGCAGGTTCCGGGAGGTGCATCCGGAGCTGCTTTTCTGGTCTCTGAACGGGCAGCGCGCCATGCGCATGCCCAAGAGGCGGGCGGCGGGCAGAGCTGAACGGCTTGCGCTGCTCGCAAACTACTGGCCTGCCGTGCGCCGTGTCTTCGAGCGCGAGCGAAGGCAGTTGCGCGGCCAGGGAGCAGCCGCGGACGATCTTATCGATGCGCTCCTCTGCGTCGTGGCCGCACACGCTTGCGCTGCCCGATTCCAGGCACTCCCGAAGGAGCCGCCGCTCGATAGCGCCGGGTTGCGGATGGAAATACTCTACCCGGACCCGGAGGCAATTCGATGTGGTCAGCTGCTGCAAGCAGAGCCGCTTCACGCAATGGCACCGCTTCGGAAACCTTGATCCGTGTGCTCCTCGCCCACATCGTAAGCATAATCCCGTCCGTAACATAGCCGCCGGCCGCCTGCATCGCTGGCCGCTATAGCGCCGTGGCAAAAGTATCCAGGGAAGGCGAGCGACCGCCGCAGCCGGCAGAATCCGGCTACGGGATTGACTTAGTGTCAAAGAAACACTAACTTCGGAAGCTAAACACACCGCAGGTCGAGGATGTTCGACGACAGCTCACGCCAATCTCGTTACCCAGGTAGTCCCCAGGCCTTCGGTATCTCCACCGACGTGGTGATTTTCACCGTGCGGGGCGGTGAGCTTGCGGTGCTGTTGGTTCGGCGCGGCCAGCCACCATTCGAGCGGCGCTGGGCCTTGCCCGGCGGCCTGCTTGCTGCGCAGGAGACGCCTGACGAGGGCGCGCGGCGGGTGCTCTTGGAGAAGACCGGTTTGTCGGGGGTATACCTGGAGCAGCTCTACACCTTCGGTGAGCCGAACCGGGACCCGCGCGGCCGGGTCGTGAGCATCGGCTATTTCGCCCTCATGCCTTGCAATTTCGACCGCTCCTGGTGCCCGCCGCTCGAGGAGATCGCCTGGCAAGCCGTGTGTGATCCGCCGACGCTGGCATTCGATCACGGCGAAATCATTGCGATGGCCCGGCGGCGTCTGGTGGCCAAGCTCGAGTATTCGACGATCGCCCTGCAGCTCATGCCGCGGCGGTTCACGCTCGGTCAGCTCCAGGCGGTATACGAGTCCATCCTTGGCGAGTCGCTGGATAAACGCAATTTTCGCAAGCGGTTTCAGGCATTGGGTTGCATCGAGGCAACCGATGAGATGTTTCAAGGCGGTGGTCACCGGCCAGCCCGACTGTATCGCCGCAGGCAGCCCCACCGGGTGCAGTTCATTAAATAGGCCCGCGCTCCAGCGCTTAAGCCGGATCGCGATGGAGGTGGAAGCGTTATGACACACCCGCAGGCGATGCCAGGGGAGCAGACGGTGCGTTTTTTCCGCGAGCGCGCCTTCGAGGCCGATGAAGGCCTTGTTTCGGGTGAGCGCGAGGCGCTGCGGGAGCGCATCCTTCGTTTGCTGCGCGAGCGCGATGCGGTGCTGGTTGCCCATTACTACACGGCGCCCGATATTCAGAGGCTCGCCGATGCGAGTGGCGGGCACGTCTCGGATTCCCTCGATATGGCGCGATTCGGCGCGGAACACTCGGCCACTACACTGGTAGTGGCGGGCGTTCGCTTCATGGGGGAGACGGCCAAGATTCTGACCCCGGAGAAGCGGGTGATCATGCCGGAGCTGTCGGCCACCTGCTCGCTCGACATCGGGTGCCCGCCCGATGTCTTCGCCGACTTCTGCAGCCAGCATCCCGAGCGCACGGTGGTCGTGTATGCCAACACCAGCGCTGCGGTCAAGGCGCGCGCGGACTGGGTGGTGACCTCGAGCATTGCCGTCGATGTGGTGCGCCACCTGCACGCGCGCGGAGAAAAAATCCTCTGGGCGCCGGATCGGCACTTGGGTGAGTACATTCGCAGCCAGACCGGGGCGGACATGCTGCTCTGGAACGGAGCCTGCATCGTTCACGAGGAGTTCAAGGGTCGGGAATTGCAGCAGCTGCGGGCGCAATACCCACAAGCGCGAGTGCTGGCGCATCCGGAATCACCGGCCGCCGTGATCGCGCAGGCCGACCGGGTCGGCTCGACCTCGGCGCTGCTCAAGGCGGTTGCGGAGATGCCGGAGAAGGTGTTCATCGTCGCGACCGACAACGGCATCTTTCACAAGATGCGCGAGGCGGCGCCGGGAAAGCTCCTGCTGGAGGCGCCGACCGCGGGCAAGAGTGCGACCTGTCAGAGCTGCGCGCATTGTCCCTGGATGGCGATGAACGGGCTGCGCAAGCTCGCGGGTGCGTTGGAACGCCTGGACAATGAGATCGTCGTCGAGCCGGCCATCGCCGCGCGGGCCAGGGTTTCACTGGGACGGATGCTGAAGTTCGCGCGCGCCGGCGGGGCACCGGTTTACGGGGCGGGTGACGCTTGAGCTGCCATGAATCCTGCCCGACGCATTTTCAATCCGCCTGCTCGGAATCACAGATGGGGCATGAACAGCCAGCAGAACGCGTCCCGTACACGCGCTGCATATGAGCGTTCATTGAGTTCCCGCAGCGTCACTTCGTTGCTGCCCAGCCGGACCTGGTCGATGTGATGGGCCAGCCCGCCGGCAACGGCCGGGTCGTAGACTTCCGCCACCAGCTCGAAATTCAGATACAGGCTGCGCGGGTCCAGGTTGGCCGAGCCGACCTGAGCGTAGTGCTGATCGACCACGAACAGCTTGGCGTGGCTGAACGGCGGGGGGCGGTAATAGATATGGACACCCCACTTGATGAGCTGCCAGAGCATGTTGCGCGTCGCCCAGTGCATGAAGTACAGGTTGTTACGCCCCGGCAATACGATGTCCACCCGGATCCCGCGAATCGCGGCGGCCTGCAATGCGGCGATCAGTTCCCGCGGCGGCAGGAAGTAGGGCGTCATGATGGCGATATGGTGTCGGGCGGCGGCGATGGCGCCGACGAGCACCATGGACAGCCGATTGAGGCTCTCATTGGGGCCGTCGATGATCGCCCGGCAGAAGGCGTTGCCCGGCGTGCCGGGCGGTGGATGCTGCGGCGAGCTCTGATCGCCGGTGGTGAACAACCAGTCGCTGAGGAAGACCGATTCGATTTGGCGGCCCACGGGCCCTTCGATACGAAAATGCATGTCTGTGATGCCGCGTCGGCCGTCGTGGCGGTGAATCAGGTGGCGGTCACCGATGTTCATCCCGCCGATGAAGGCGATGTCACCGTCCACGGAGAGGATCTTGCGGTGGTTGCGCAGATTGAGCAGCAATCGCGGGGGGAGCAGTCGCGGCGGCAGGAAGACCGCAACACGGACGCCGCGGCGACGCAAGATGGGGCGGATGCGGGGAATCGAGTACCACTCGCCGGCGCCGTCGAGTAGGACGCGGACATCGACGCCGCGCGCCTGGGCCTGCACGAGGGCGTCCGCAAATTGCCGGCCGGTCGGGTTGCTGTCGAAAATATAGGTGGAGAGGAAAACCGTTCGCTGGGCGTGCTCGATGGCGCTCAGCATTGCCGGGTAGGCGCTCTCGCCGTTGTGCAGCGACTCGACGCGGTTGCCCGGTATCAGCGGCAACCCGGTGACCGCGCTGGAAATCCGAGCCTGTTGCGAGAATTCAGGCTGCACCCGCCCGCTACGCTCGAGTGCGGCGGAGCCGTGAGCGAGCGGTTTCTGCTCGGAGCGCAACGCCCTTGCCCGCAGGTGAATGCGGTTTATGCCGAGCAGGAAGTAGAGCAGCGGCCCCACGATGGGGAAGAGCAGGGATACGGCGATCCAGCCAAACGCCGCGGCCGGCTCGTGCTTGTTGAGCAGAGCGTGTAGGGCGGTACCGACTGCGACGAAGCCATTGGCGAGGGCACCGATCCAGTACACGATTTCCATGCGCTTCCTTTGGTTTTCAGCTGCTTCCCCCGAGCATGGCACTGCGACCGCAGGCCTCCCGGTGAAACGCGTCCGAGGCTTGAATCAGTTTTCGATGCAGTCAATAGTAGTCATGAGTAAAAAGGGCTAGGGGAATCGCCACGATAGAAGCCTTGAACGTGGCGATTCTGGCGAATTCACCGGTCGGACGCGGTTATTCGGCAGCGCTAGAATGAACGGCCACGCAAGTACCGCCCCCTGCGGCCGCTCGCGGCTGAGCGAACTCGTAATGGGTACGGATTTGCAAGCTAGCGCAAGCGCTGCAGCGTCAGCGATTCGTTTTTCAATGCGTAGGGTAAGGCACGCCGCTGCGCTCGTCGAGGCGACTTGCCCGCTCCCATTGTGCATATTTCCGCGTGAACGGGCGCTTTCCTGGCCCGTGCCTGCCGCTGAAAGCCCCCTGCTCTCACGACCGCTTGGCAGTTAACTGGACACTGCGTCTTAATGATTGTCGTAATAGAAGTATCGCACGCTAAGTAGAGGATCAACGGGAGCCATCATGCTCGAGGCCATCAAGCGCTTCTATACGGACCACATCAGCCCCGCCACTGCTACCAACCAGACTTCCCCTGAGCATAGGCTGCAGCTTGCAACTGCGGCGCTGCTCCTGGAAATGGCGCAAGCCGACAATGAGCGGCACAGCGTCGAATTTCAGGCCATACACGAAGGTGTACGCGAGGTGTTCGAGCTCACGGACGAGGAGACCATCGCATTGATCGAGCTCGCTGACCGCGAGGCCCACGAGGCGACGGACCATTTTGAATTCACCCACCTCATCAACGAGCAATTCGAATACGCTGAAAAGTGTCACGTGGTGGAGCTGCTGTGGCGTGTATGCCTCGCCGACGCCGAAATGGACCGCTACGAGGAACATCTGGTGCGTAAGATCGCGGAGCTTCTGCACGTGGAGCACAAGGATTTCATTGCCGCCAAACTGCGCGTCCAGCGTCGTTACAGCCGCGGCTATTACGGCGAATTCGATCACTACGAATAAGCGCGAGGCGTACCACCCCGCGGATCCGGCGAAGCGCGCGGGCAGTGGCTGCCAGCGTATACTCTAAAACCACGGGCAGGCGAGCGGTTGCGGCCCATCGTGTGCCAACGCTTCGTGCTCGCCCGGTTGCCGCAGGTCGATTCCGGAGTTAGCGAATGGTCGGCTATCGGGCGCGACAGCTTGGCGCCATCCGTGATGCCATCGCCGCCGCACGCGAAGCGCTGCGGCGCAGCGATAGTGATGATCCGCTGGTGTTCGCCCACGCCTTTGTTGCCGCGGGCGGTATCCAGGTGCCGGGTCGGCCCGGCGATGAAGGCGCTATGCGCTCGCTCGGAGAACGCCTGCTGCGAGCGCTTTCCCGGGGGTGTCATCACGACCTGGACGATCCCGATCTGCAGCGGGAGCTCGACCGGGCCCGCCACGAGGCGCATTGGGTTAGCGCGATGCGCGATGAGAAGATCGTGGGATTTTACTTGCAGCTGCCGCCGCAGGCCCTGCGCAGCCCGACCGTGGAGGCGCTCAGCCATGAGAACAGGGGGCTGGGTCCCGGCGTTTTCCGCAAGGGCGATATCGTGGTATTGCAACCGGAGTGCGACGGCGCGCGGTTGATCCCGGTTCTGGAAGACGAGATCGAGAGCTGAGGGGCGCGATGTATGGAACGGCCTTGATCACGGGTGCTTCGAGCGGGTTGGGTGAAGCCACGGCGCGCCGCTTTGCCAACGAAGGCTGGCGCTTAGTGCTCGTCGCGCGCCGCATCGAGCGGTTGCAGCGGCTTCAGGAGGAACTGGGCCGCGCGGGGGAAATCCATTTGCTGGAGCTGGACGTGCGGGATCGCGCGGCCGTGACCGCAAAACTCGGCGAGTTGCCGGCAGCGTTTCGCGAGGTGCGCGTTTTGATCAATAACGCGGGATTGGCGTTGGGTCTCGAGCCCGCGTGGCAATCGGACCCGGATGACTGGGAGGCGATGGTCGACACCAACATCAAAGGGTTGATGTATGTCACCCGTACGATTCTGCCCGGAATGGTGGAGCGCAATCGGGGTCATGTGGTGAACATCGGCTCGATCGCCGGGAGCTGGCCGTATCCGGGAAGCCACGTGTATGGCGCGAGCAAAGCATTCGTGCAGCAATTCTCGCGTAACCTGCGTGCCGATCTTATCGGCACGCGGGTACGGGTCACCAACATCGAGCCCGGTCTGTGCGAAACGGAATTCTCGATCGTGCGTCTCAAAGGCGACAAGGAGAGAGCGGAAAGCCTCTACCGCGGCAACGATCCACTCGTGCCGGAGGATATCGCCGAGATCATCAATTGGGTGGTCAAGCTGCCCTCACAGGTGAACATCAACAGCATCGAGGTGATGCCGATCACGCAGACTTGGGGAGCATTACCGGTCAAGCCGGTCCGCCCGCCATCGGGTAGAAAGCAATGATCCACACGCGGAGGTAAATTCGGCGTGCGGCGTTCACTCGGCAAAGGCGCTCGACAGAACGCGTCGGCATGGCGAACCGACGGCCCGAAAGCGTGCTGCCGCGCCGCTCTGGCGAAACATTGTTATAACATAATAGATTAAAGTTAGAGATATTCATTCCTTCCCAATATGAGCCTGCATCCGTAGCTTTTCTCTTGGTCACAGTGATTTTCCCGAACGATGTCCAAGGGGATGCCTACCGAAGGTGGCGGTAATGGAACGGGCGGTGCGAGTTCTGAGGGAAGAGCAGATGGTTCTCGATCCGGAGCGGCTGGATCTCGATCGCATCAACGCGGAGCTGGAGCAAGCGGATGCCGAGAGCCGGATCGCATGGGTCTTGCGCACCTTTGGCCGCCACGTGGTCCTTTCCTCGAGCTTTGGCGCCCAATCGGCGGTCATGCTGCACATGGTGACCCGGCAGCGGCCGGACATCCCGGTGGTGCTGATCGATACCGGCTACCTGTTTCCGGAGACCTACCGATTCGTCGACGCGCTGACCGAGCGCTTGTCGCTCAACCTCAATGTCTATCGTGCCGATCTCTCGCCGGCTTGGCAGGAAGCGCGCTACGGCAAGCTCTGGGAGCAAGGGCTAGAGGGAATCGAGCGCTATAACCGGATCACCAAGGTCGAGCCGATGCAGCGCGCGTTACGCGAGCTCGACGCGCATGCCTGGCTTGCCGGTGTGCGTCGGCAGCAGGCGCGCACACGCCGATCGCTGCAAGCGGTGACGGAGCAGAACGGGCGAATCAAGGCTCACCCCATCTTCGACTGGACCGACCGCCAAGTCTACGATTACTTTATGGCGCATGATCTGCCGTATCATCCGCTCTGGCACGAGGGCTACGTTTCTATCGGCGATGTCCACACCACGCTGCCGCTGGCCGAGGGCATGGAGGAAGAGGAAACGCGGTTCTTTGGTCTGAAGCGCGAGTGCGGTCTGCACAAGTACGCCTGATACCTTTTTCGGCGGCACGAACGCCTTCTCGATTCGCGCCACAGTGAACCGCGTGCGGGGTGGGTGCTCCGATCGGGTGTTCGCCACCGCGCTCTTGCCAAGCCGTCGAGTCTGCTGGTAATCATTCCCTGACAGATCGTCAGCGGCGTGCTTGCACCGGGGAGAGAAGTTGAGTGGGCGCCGGGCCAAGCGTGTGACAGAGCCCCCCATCGGCCTCGTTCTGCCCGGAGGCGGAGCGCGAGGCGCTTATCAGGTGGGCGTCCTGAAAGCGATCGCGGACATGCTGCCCCATCGGGCGCGCAATCCCTTCCCGGTGATCTGCGGCACGTCGGCCGGCGCCATCAATGCCGCTGCCATTGCAACGCACGCGCCCCATTTCCGGGCTGGCATTCGTGGCCTGGAGATCATTTGGGGCAACTTCCATGCGGATCATATTTACGTCACGCACTTCGGCCGGCTCAGCTTCAATGCCTTGAAGTGGCTGGTCGCGCTGTTCTTCGCGGGTCTCGGCACGCGCCATCCGGTCTCGCTGCTGGACAACAGTCCGCTGCGCGCGCTACTGGCGCGGCGCATTCGTTTCGAGCGCATCGATCAGGCCATAGAAACCGGCGACCTGCAGGCGCTGGCCATCACCGTGTCGAGCTATGGCAGCGGCGAGTCGGTGAGTTTTTTTCAGGGCAGCCCGGAACTGCGGGGCTGGCGCCGCGCGCGTCGGGTAGGGACGCCGGGGCACATACGCCTGGAGCATTTGTTGGCCTCCTCGGCAATACCCGCCATTTTCCCCGCCGTGGCAATCAACCGGGAGTATTTCGGTGACGGCTCGGTGCGCCATCTGGCGCCGATGAGTCCGGCAGTGCACTTGGGCGCGGGCCGTATCCTGGTGATCGGGGTCGGTGAAGACATCATCTCGCCGGCGAAGCACAAGGACATGTTGGTGCGTCCGCCCTCGCTTGCCCAGATCGCCGGCCATTTGCTGGACAGTGCCTTTTTGGACACGCTGGAGGGGGACTTGGAGCGCATGCAGCGCATCAATCGTACTGTCGCCCTCATCCCGGAGGAAGTCCGCCAGCGGGAAAACGTCGGATTGCGTCCGGTGGATGTGCTGGCCATCTCGCCCAGCGAATCGCTGACGACCATCGCCGCGCGGCACGCTCATGAGCTGCCGCTGTCCATGCGGTTTTTCCTGCGCGGCACCGGCGCTACCACCCGATCCTCGGGCTCGGTCGTGATGAGCTATCTGCTCTTCGAGCGCGGCTATTGTCGTGAACTGATCAATCTCGGCTACACCGATGCCTTCCGTCAGGAGAATCGGATCCTGCGCTTTCTGGGCTACGATCCGGCCATGCTGCATGGCGCGGCCGCTCAGCCGCAGCAAGACGTCTGGTAGCGCACCGCAGATGTTCTTCATCGGCTCCGTGACAGTGAGCCCGGCAAGATGATTGACTCCTTCTATGAAGAGGCGTGAGCGAGCTATCAACACAACATGTTGGGTTTGACCTTAAGTCGATAGCATATATCTTGTACTAAGAATCGGTTCAGGTTGGTGGTTAATGACCCCGGAAAGGGTCGTGGCACAATCAAAGGAGTATGCTGTCTATGGGCAATGCTGCGCAGGCTGGTGTGGTGCCGGAGACCGTTGCAGACATTCCGCTACAGCCCGCCTCTCAGGACATTTGGGATACCAAATACCGGCTGAAGACCAAAGCCGGACAGGTCCTCGACGAGACCATGGATGCGACCTTCCAGCGGGTGGCACGGGCGCTTGCGGACATCGAGGAGAGCGCCGAGCAGCGCGAGGAATGGTACGAGAAGTTCATCTGGGCGCTGCGCCACGGCGCCATCCCCGCCGGGCGCATTGTTTCCAACGCCGGGGCCTGGGCGCACAAGCCGGCGACGTCCACGATCAACTGCACGGTCTCGGCCACCATCGCCGATTCGATGGACGATATCCTGCGCAAGGTTCATGAAGCCGGGCTGACGCTGAAAGCCGGTTGCGTCGCGCCCGGCAGCAACGTCGTCACCGAGCAGGGCGTTGTCAGCGCCGAGCGCGCCGTACGCGAGCGCCACGCGCGCATGCTCTGCTACGACCGCACGCGCCGCCGCTTCGAAATGCGCCGCATCGAGCGCCACATGACGACGCACGTCCCGCGCGCGGAGAACATCGAGATCGTCTCCAACGGAGCGGCGCTCAAGACCTCCATCCACCACCCGGTGCTGGTCTATCGCGAAGAGGAACTGCGCTACGTGCGTGCCGATGAGGTGCGCCAAGGCGACGCCCTGGTTCACTACGCTTTCCCCTGGACAGCGGATCAGGCCAGTGCGCGGCAGGCCTGGTATGCGGGCGTGCGCCTGGGGGCCGCACGCGGGGTCCGGCCGGCCCGCGCCGTGCCGGCATCGGTTTTCATGGCGGGCCTCGGCCTGCCCCCGGCGGGGGTCGCGCTAACGCGGGCGCGGTTCAAACTGCGCGCCGTGTGCCGGGACGTCATCGCGCGGGTGTGGGAGATCAAACAGGCATTTTTCGATCGGCGGCCGCGTATGATCGTGCTCGATACGCCGGCGGGCACGCCACCACTGGACTCCCCGCTTTCCGCCTTCGAGGCGGCATCACCAGTCGGTGGCAGCGGGCCGGCCGGCGCGGCGCCCACCGCTCCGCAGCTGCCCGACTGGATCGCCGCGCAGCCGCAAAAGCACTTCCTGCCGTTCCTCGCGGGACTGATCGAGGCCGGCGGCAGCGTGAGCGGCGAATGCGGCCGTGTGGCCATTGCCTTGTCGAGCCGGGCGCTGGCCGAACGCCTCGTGGGCTTACTCGGTCTGTTCGGAGTGCGCGGCGTGCTCGCGCCCCGTCCTCGCGCGGCGGAAGCGGCGGGTCCCTCGCCGGCGCCGGACGGGGTATTGCTCAAGATCGCCGACACGGCCTTTCTGGCGCGGGTCGCCGGCTATATGGCCGGCGGCGGCATGCGCGGGCGGATCGTCGAGCACTGCAGCCAGGCCGGGCAGCACGACCATTACGTGGTGCCGCGCGAGCTTGGCGGTGCGCTGCAGCGCAAGGCCGAGGCGCTCAATCAAGCGGAGCGTCAGGCGCTTGGCTTCTACCACGACTATCACCGCCGCGCCGTGGTCAGCCGGGTCTGGCTGGAGCGCTGGGGGGCGTGCTTTCCGGAGCTCGGCCACCTGATCGCCTTCGCCCGCACCCTGCGCCCGGTCGAAGCCATCCACCGCGCGCTCCCGATTTCCGAGACCTTCTACGATTTCACGGTAGAGAAACACAGCAACTATCTCGCTGGCGAACACGGCCTGATGGTCATTCACAACTGCGGCATCGGCTACGAGTTCTCCACCCTGCGGCCCAAGGGCGCCTACGTCAGCGGCGCGGGGGCGTACACCTCGGGGCCGCTCTCCTTCATGGACATCTACGACAAGATGTGCTTCACGGTGTCCTCCGCCGGCGGGCGGCGCGGGGCGCAGATGGCGACCTTCGACGTCGGTCATCCGGATGTGCTCGATTTCATCCGCGCCAAGCGCGAGGCGGGCCGACTGCGGCAGTTCAATCTCTCGCTGCTGATTACCGACGAGTTCATGGAGGCCGTGGAGCGCGGCGCCGACTGGCCGCTCGCTTTTCCGCTGAGCGCCCAGGAGGTGGAGGTGGACGGCATCGACCTCGATGACCCGGAGCGGGTGATCTGGCGCGAGTGGCCGGAGTCGGGGGACTACGTGACCCGCGAGGACGGTCTGGTGGCCTGCCGGATCTTCCGCCGGCTCAAGGCCCAGCGCATCTGGGACATGATCATGGCCGCCACCTACGATTACGCGGAGCCGGGATTCGTGCTCATCGACCGGGTCAACGAGCTGAACAACAACTGGTTCTGCGAGGAGATCCGCGCGACCAACCCGTGCGTGACGGCGGATACCCGGCTCCATACGCAGCATGGGCTGGTGCCGATCGGTGAGCTGCAGGCCTGCGGCGCGCCGCTCGAGGCCACGGTGGACACGCGCGCCCTCGGCGAAGGACGCGGCACGGCGGTCCGAGCGGCGAAGCCGGCCTTCATGACGGCGCGGCAGGCCGACGTCTTCCGCGTCGTCACCGAGGACGGCTACGAGATCAAGGCCACCGCGTGGCACGATTTCTACACCGAGCGGGGCAAGGTCAAGCTGCGCGATCTCGAGCTGGGGGATCGTCTACTGGTGCAGTCCGGCAAGGGGCAGTTCGGTGTCGAGGGCTCGCCCGAGCTCGGCAGGCTGCTCGGGCTGATCACCGGCGACGGTCATTTCACCAACCGCGGTAGTGGAAAAGAAGCCGTGGTGATCAACTTTTGGGGGCAGGAGCGCGGCTTGGCCGATGCCGTGGCCGCCTATGTGAACACGCTGATTGCCGAGGTGGCCGTCACCGAGCGGCAGTATCAGGTCGCCGCGGTCGCGGTGCCGCAGCGTAACCATGTATTCATTCGCTCAATCCTCCTCGCCCGCGTCCTTGCGCACTTTGGGTTTACACGCGAGAGCAAGCTGCACGTACCGGAGGTTATCTGGCGCGGCTCGCAGGAATGCGTCACGTCCTATCTGCAGGGGCTCTTCCAGGCCGACGGCACCGTCAACATCTCCAGCAAAAGCCTGAGTTGCTCGATCCGGCTGGCGTCGAGCTACCCGAGCCTGCTCAAGGACGTGCAGATGCTGTTGGCCAATTT